>NZ_JAAEQH010000342.1 GCF_024231755.1 Neptuniibacter sp. | reverse complement strand
GAAAACGCTTATCTTTTGGCCGCTTTGGTTGGAGCTTTCCAGTCAGTCGAGCAGTCAGCAGTCTCCCGTGTGCCAGGTCGCCGTTTTCGTTTCTGTGTTGCCAGTTGGCTGAGAGGATTTCGTGGGTTAGGCCGTTCCTTGGCATCGAACTTCACTAGGCGTCGATAGCTGCATTTCCAGTTCTGCATGGGTCTTCCCTTCGCCGAGTTGAGCCGCCGATTCTACTGGATAACCTCTCTGTTTTGCGACCGCCGCCATATGAAGGTAAGTAATTCTGTGTTTGTGTCATTTCTTTGTTTGTACTGTATCAGTTGGGGTTTACCCTAGCTCCACGATCTCTGATCGTGTACTTTTCTTCCACTTTACTCTCTCGTTTTGTCTAGTTAGTCTCGTGCTGATTAGACAGGAATTATCTGCATTATTTCGGCCATTTCGTCCCTTGTTAGCCTGTGGTCAGCTGTTTTGCCGTGCCAGTTTTTAATTGGGAATTAGCTGCGCGTTTTGTAGTGGTTACTCTGCCTGCTTAGTCACCGTCACCAGATAGCCACCACTACATATACCATTGTTATGGACATGTATGGTTATTGTTATGTACTAATAATGTTAAATAATAATAATGAGTAAAAACTAAGAGCATGTGACCGTTGGGCATGTAGCATGATGTGCATGATATGTGTTTGCTTGTCAGTTGCAAGGAATCGCCTAAAATTGGCTAATACCATTGTGCAGTGCTTACAGTAATCTAGCTAG
>NZ_JAAEQH010000341.1 GCF_024231755.1 Neptuniibacter sp. | reverse complement strand
TAGAAAAACATATTGCGCGCCCTGCTAAAATCCCCTTGGATCGTATTAGGATTACCGTAAAGCCTCTAATAAACGGGATCAAGCTGCCCAACTCAATCCCGGTTTGATAGAGGTTTTACGGTAGTCACGCCTATTGTTATAAATCGAAGCGCTGTTTTCGCTGGCTGCTGGGGGTTGATAAATCGAACCCCTGCCCCCCGTGCATGTATACTGGCCGCTCAGTACTCTTGCCATTACCTGAATGGTGCAGAGTTTCGTCAACCTGCTCTCTAAATTCAGAGCCGAGCTTTCTGAGCTTGAAGAAGAAACATCAAAAGACCTCGCAGCGCAGCTACTGACTTTGTCTTCTGTCATCTGACTTCACTTCTCTACCTACATTTCTTGAACGAAATGTCAAGTCAATCAAATCAAGAAGCACAAGTCAATAATGCAGGGGCATTGGATTTTGAATCTGAAAAGCTTTATCCACGAAACACAAGTATGTAATTTGCATCAGCGATATTCAGGTTCTATGGCGCCTGTTCGTGACGGACACGTCACCAACTGCAGGGGTGGCAGCGCTCATCGGGTGCTGTGCTGAGTAGGGGTGGGATGGGTAGTGTTTGGGTAATTGGTGGGTAATGGCTTACTACTAGCTAACCAGCGGGGAATTTCAGGAATTAGTAATGCAGCTAGCTAGAATTCAAGCCTACAAAGGTTCTACCCAAGCATTACCCACGAATTACCCATCCCAGCCCTAGCAGAGCCAGTAGAGCAGGCATTACCAACACACTCAGAGCAGGCGATCGGCGACGATCATGGTCTCCACATTTA
>NZ_JAAEQH010000340.1 GCF_024231755.1 Neptuniibacter sp. | reverse complement strand
AGGACGGCCCAAGGCGAGACAGCTTCAATTGTTCTAGGCTGGATTGCGGAAGCGAGTATTTCTGAAGAGCCCGGTGCGGGAATACCGCACGCCGGGATCTGTGCGGGGGTTGCTGGGTAACTGGCAGTCCTACCGCGATGGTGGCACAAGCGGCCTGGATGAAAGGGAGGTGACATGGACAAGAGTAGTTTGATCAAGATACAGTTAATTCTACTGACTTTTCCTGTGGCTATCGCTTGTGTAGCATGTCGTCCCCACGTCAATACTAATCCTCCGGACGGCTTGACAGAGAGAATTCTGTACTGCTCTGAAAGCGATAGAGGTCAAGAGATCTACATAGTGGGCACGGATGGGTCAGGTCCACTGGGCTTGACCAATGCGCCTGACAATACACACAACTGTGAGAACCTGGTCTGGCATCCAGATGGACAGCAAGTGGCATTCTTGTCTGACCATGACGGGGTTGTTCGTCAAGTATATCAGGTAAGTATAGATGGCTCTGGCTTGCTGAACTTGAGTAGCAAGTACGATGTCGGCAGCGATTTCTCATGGTCACCAGATGGCCAGTTAGTTGTCTTTACCTCCTCTGATGGGATTTACACGATGAGAGATGATGGCTCGGAGCGCAGGAAGGTGCACGACTATTCTTTGACCATACCTCGCTGGTCGCCAAATGGTCAGTACATTGCCTTTGGTGCAGAAGAGAATGGCAAAGGCGTCATATATGTGATCAACGCGGATGGGACAGAGGTTCGCCAAGTTGCCCAAAGTCGTGGTAGCAGTATGTACAGCTCATTGTACCTTGATTGGTCACCAGATAGCAAAAGAATCACTTTCCGTGCAATGCTTGACGACAACAACTATGAAATAGCTGTAGCCAATGTGGATGGTTCAGATGAAATCATACTGACCAATACTCCGACCAAGGATGATTGGCCGAGTTGGTCGCCTGATGGCAGGCAGATTGTTTTCTACTCTGACCGTGATGGCAATTCGGAAATCTACAAGATGAATGCAGATGGCTCGGATCAGGTGAGGCTTACCCATAACTCGACATCTGATATGTCACCAAAGTGGTCACCTGACGGTGCAAGAATCGCATTCGTGTCTGGAGACTTCGGTGACAAGCAGGTCTTCATAATGAATGCAAACGGTTCAGCACGTACGCAGCTAACGCGCGATGCAGGGTCCAAGTGCTGCATTAGCTGGCAGCCATAGTTGGTGCCGCCCAACCCGCGCTGCAGGCGACGCCGCTGAGCAGCCTTGTATCGGGACGCGATTTGGTTATGTGAGGGGTCTTTGAGGGTAAGGCTCGACGGGTAACCCGCGCCGCGCCTGAGCTTTGCCGTTAGTGGGCCATAAACATAAAGGACAGTTTTCATGACAGTCAAAAGACAAGATTCAGAAACTTTCAAAACGTCAAAAGAAAATATCTGGACTATATTGGATGAAATTCTTGACGATGGTCAAAAAGCGTATAGCTATATCAATACACGTATAATCCAACACGATGATACTATTCACACAACAATTGAACACGACTATTCCCCCTTCACTCTTTCCACCCAACTCAAAATTACAATACAAGACAAAGGTGATAGTACAGTAGTTACAGCTTATACAACCTCTCAATGGTTTATTATTGGCGACATATTTAATTACTATCGTAAATACATTCGAGATCTATTCAGATCAATTGAAATCAAAATCAAACGTCAAGCCTAACAAATCGTTGGTGCAACACGAGGCTGTTGGTGTAGCTGTTGCACCTTGAAAAAGTGATACAACCGGTTGTTCTGCCAACCGTACCCTACCCAGACGTGCGTCGCTTGACAACCGCAGGCAGCAACACCCAAAGACCCCATCCTCTCTGCAGGCCAAGAACGCACAAGAAAGCGAGGTCGAAACCCTCACCGGCCTGCTGCCGGACGGACGCCCGGTCCGCACCGGAAGCGCCATCTATACACTCAGTATCGGCCTGGACGGCGAATACAGGTACAATGTCAAGGCGAACAAGCGCATAGATCGAGCGGTGAATCAGGAAGGCGCGTTTCGGGGTCACATTGTTAACGCCGAGAATATTGCAAGACCAGCAACGAGTTGGTCACAATGTGGAACGAAGAGCATCCCGATGACCCGATCACTTGAGACGGGTGTCGGGATGCTGTTCTGATTGGGTGCAGGGACAGCGCTCCCTGCATCTGGTTTTGGGTTGGGGGATTTGACTTTTGGTGGTGCTTGGTGTATAGTTTTTTGTCTAATGTGGTTACACGTTCTGGTTGAACAGGAGGTTAAAGATGGACCGATGGAAGTACTTTGACATAACACACCGGGAACACGTTCTCTGCAACCCGATGAGTGTTGAGAAATTCGAGGAGCTGATTGCTCTGCTACGGTTAAAGCCAGGCACACGGGTGCTTGACATTGCCACAGGTAAGGCCGAGTTTATCATCCGGCTGGCGGAACGGTATGAGATTGAAGGCATAGGAATCGATCTCTCGCCGCACCATATTTCGGATGCCAGGGAAAAGCACAGAGAACGCATTCCAGATGCTCAGTTGACGTTCTTGGAGATGGACGGAGCGAATTATGAGCCGGAGGAACCGGAGAGTTTTGATCTAGTGGCCTGCATTGGAGCGAGTTGGATCTATGGCGGCCACGAGGGGACGCTCAAGGCGCTGAACGAGATGGCAGCGCCAGGAGGATGGGTGGTCGTGGGGGAGCCGTACTGGCGACAAGAACCAGCAGCAGAGTACTTGGAAGCCATCGAACAAGAACAGAGTGCGTTTGGGACGCACTTGGAGAATGTAGAGATAGGGCAAAAGCTCGGGCTAGAACTGGTCTACACGTTGCTAAGCAACCAAGATGATTGGGATAGATATGAGGGGTTGCAGTGGTATGCGGCAGCAGAGTGGGCAAGCGAGCATCGGGGTGATCCTGACGTGGGAGAGGTGTTGAAGCGAGTACGAAAGAATAGAGAAAACTACCTAAAGTGGGGGCGGGAGACGCTTGGATGGGCGATCTACAAGTTCAAGAAGGATGCTTCTGGCAGATAGCGGGCGGCCCAACAACTCGCTAAAGCTGACGCAGCTTACAGCGAGGTTCGTTCGTCCCGCTAGTTGTGCTTGATAACAATTTGGCATCCCGATTGAGATCCGTTGCGGTCACATTGTGAATCCCTTGACCCGCGATCCGCACACCAACCAATCGCTGAACCTGACCTTGCTATTTCTTGATCTGAGCAATGCGATACCCGAAAAGGAGTCACAAGTTTGCCATTTTTCGTCCGCTTGACCCACAAGGCGGGTTAGTTCAGCAGTTATGGTGCGACAAAAATAAAGGGGCGGAACCGGCAATTATACGTGCAGAAAGGAGGGATAGAAAAAACATAAAAATATCGGCCCTTTCTGTAAGGATCGGAATCGGCAATTATATGTGCAAAAAGGAAAGAAATACGTAGTAAAAACAGGATATTGGCATAACAATGCGTTGCACCTGACGGCTTTGCCGTTGAACGCCATATAAATAATCGAGTCGGAGCTATGCGACGGAATGAACAGTCATTGCTGGCATTGTGTGAGGCAACGTCAACAAATAGCCAAGCTGAAGGTTAAGCGGCTGACAGCGCGGGTTGCAAATATCATGTATCATTGTCAATAAAAAATCTTATCACAACAGGAGAACATAAAATGGCGAAATCATACACAGCTAACATCAATATGAGCGTATACGGTGCGGCAGATGATGGTGAAGAGTATTGCCACGAAATCTTTTTAACCAAAGGTTCCTATGATATCAATTTAGAAGCAGATGATACGGATGTCGATTTAGACTTGTACATTGCGGATAATGAAGGTAATATCTTGTTTGAAGATGAATCAGAAGATTCAGATGTATCAGTTGAGGTAGAAATTTATAATGAAGGAGTCTTACGCTTCTATGTAAAAGCTTTCGGGGATACAAAATACACCATTAACATTAGCGAACAAGATTAACCCTTAGATTTACCTCTGAACCTTGTTACTCGTGCCTACCCAACTCCCAATAAAGCCGACCCTGAAAAGCGGGCGGCTTATCTCCCTATGTGCTAATATAAGTGAGACAACTCCTCTCAATAATTTAGGGTATAATAAAGAGATGAGGAGAGAAAAAGATGTCTCAAAACGAGAAAGAAACAACAAATATGTCAGATCCAGAAGTGATTCCAGT
>NZ_JAAEQH010000339.1 GCF_024231755.1 Neptuniibacter sp. | reverse complement strand
GTTCTGGCTTTGGTTCTGGCTTTGGTTCTGGCTTT
Source organism: Neptuniibacter sp. (assembly GCF_024231755.1). Taxonomy (GTDB): domain Bacteria; phylum Pseudomonadota; class Gammaproteobacteria; order Pseudomonadales; family Balneatricaceae; genus Neptuniibacter. The sequence continues at coordinate 2,544 of NZ_JAAEQH010000339.1, read as the reverse complement.
GGTTCTGGCTTTGGTTCTGGCTTTGGTTCTGGCTTTGGTTCTGGCTTTGGTTCTGGCTTTGGTTCTGGCTTTGGTTCTGGCTTTGGTTCCGGCTTTGGTTCTGGTTTAGGAAGAGCTGACATCTGAATATGCACAGTTTTCGCTGTGCTTGTCGCGGATGGAGAACCAAAATTCAGTAGCTGTGACAGTTTCTCTGGATGACTGACAATCCAGATCAATATAACGAAATGCGCCAGCAATGAAAAAATCATTGCTGGCGTAATAGAACCTAGCTGGGTAATTGGGCGAGGCACGTTCAGCACCCCACCCATTTACTTATGTGGAGGAGAAGGGGGTTCTCTCCACTATCGCTAACAAAACGTTTAGAACTTAGCACGAATACCGATTACACCTGTACGTGGTTTACCCGGTCCAACAAAGCTTGGATCTTCAAAGTCGTCACCCAAAACCTCATCGGGTTCACCGTAGATACCGAACGTTTCGTACTCTTTATCAAATACGTTATCCACTCGAGCAAATACTTCTACGTTATCAGCAACCTGATAAGTACCGCGCAGGTTCACCAATGTAAATCCATCAACCTTATCATTCTCATTGGCTTCATCGCCGCGGAAGTACTGGCTGCTCTGATAAGTCACTTCAGCACCCAAGTTAAACTTCGGCGTTACTGTCCAATCAGCAAGCAGCTTGATGTTGTGCTCAGGCAGACCTGGAATCTTATCGCCAGCTTCTACAGGACGGCTGTTACCAAGAGGGTTATTCGCACTTACCGAGTCAAATTTAGTACGGAATGTAGCATCAAGATAAGAATATGCAACGCCCAGAGTCAGGTTGTCGTAGCGCTTGTTCGCCGCCAGCTCAACACCCATACGGCGTGTTTTACCTACATTGTCGAAGAAGCCTTCAGACGTCAGCGTACCCGCGTTCTGGAAGATGATGTCATCATGGTTCATTGTATGGAACACGCCAGCATTCCAACGGTAACCATTGTTACTACCACGCAGTCCGAATTCAAACGTTTTCGCAACAACCTGATCAAGTGGTGGATCCGCTACGAAACCATTTGGCAGCTTACATGGATCTTCTGGATCCGCACAGCTCAGCTCCGCAGGCGTTGGCGCACGGTTAGATTCGCTGTAGCTACCGTAGAACGTAACGTCTGGAGAAACTTGATAAGTGGCACCAACAGATGGGTTCAAACGCTTGAACGTGTGTGTTCCTGTTAGGTCCAAGTTGTGCTCACCAATACCTACCATCTCGATACGCGTGTAGTTATAACGTGCTGCAACAGTCAGATCGACTTTATCGTTGATCGTGATTGTGTCAGTCAGGAAAAAGCCCGCGTTATGCGTATCGGTTTCAAGCTCAACAACAGACTCAGCATCAGAAAGACCAACGCCCGTTACACCACGATCATCTGTGATGCTGTCGTTACGTAGTTCTGCGAATTCCGTGTTCGATTTAAAATCGATATCCGCATAATCGTAGCTGAAGCCCACTGTCAGTTGGTTTTCTTTACCGTTCAGATCACCCAGGAAAGTCACCTGAGATGCCAGACCCATGCTTTCCTGAATAGTTTCAGAAGTATTCAGTGTACCGTCCAGATCATCTGCTTCCAGATCGTCATCGATAAGCTCTAACGGCGTGTCATCATAGCCTACGAATTCAATTGGCTCGAAATCTTCTGGAGATGCATCATCTTCATCTTCACCTTCGAACTCACACAGGGATTCATAAGCACCATCTTCATCGTACTCATTGTCCGCATTAACATCACACTCTTCGTAATCGCTGTCATCACCGTTCAAAGTGTTGATCTTGTTACGACGGTAGTAAACGCTACCTGCGACCTGTGTTTCATCATCAATCCAGGTATCACCACCCAGTGTGATGAATGCAAATTTGCTTTCAGTCTGGTCCGGCTGTGTATAAATCGATTCTCGACCCTGAGCTTCCAGCAGCTCCATAGGGGCTGCACCGTTACCAATAAGTTTATTATCAGCACCGGCAACGGTCAGGTTCAGGCTAGAACCCTCCGAGCGCCAAGTCAGATTAGCCAATGCCTGCTGCACTTCACTTGGGGAGTGATCGCGCCAGCCATCTTCTTCAAAGTAGTTACCGATTACGTAGTAACCGAATTCACCATCATTGCCCGCAGTCTGTAGCTCAAGGTTAAAACGACCGTCTTCACCAATGGAAGATTCGATCTGACTACCTGCATGATCAAAACCATTCTTAACCTGTAGGGACAGCGCACCGCCCAGTGTGTTCTGACCGAATACAGGGTTGGAGCCTGCAAACAGCGCAACAGAACCCAGCGCGCCTTCAGGAATCAGGTCCCAGTTCACAGTGTCACCAAACGGCTCGTTAAAACGCACACCGTTTACATAAACAGAAACACCTTGTGGCAGACCTAACAGAGGTGAAGCCGTGAAACCACGGTACTGCACATCAGGCTGATAAGGGTTGTTAACCGCTTCGTTAATCGTCACGCTGCTGAAGTTAAAACGCAGGTGCTCTGCCAGGTTAAGTGCCTGTGACTTT
>NZ_JAAEQH010000338.1 GCF_024231755.1 Neptuniibacter sp. | reverse complement strand
CTGATGATGGGTCTGGGTGCGGTAGGTGCTGCTGTAGGTATCGGTATCCTGGGTGGTAAATTCCTGGAAGGTGCTGCTCGTCAGCCTGAACTGATCCCTCTGCTGCGTACACAGTTCTTCATCGTAATGGGTCTTGTTGATGCGGTACCTATGATCGGTGTAGGTCTGGGTCTGTACGTACTGTTCGCTGTTGCGTAAGTAACTACAAGTCGATAGAGATAGACTGACTTGTCGATTAACTTAATCAACCGCGAGAGGTAATGGCGTGAATATCAATCTAACCATCATTGGTCAGGCCATCGCATTCGCTATCTTCGTAATGTTCTGCATGAAGTACGTGTGGCCGCCAATTACGGCTGCCCTGGCAGAGCGTAAGAAGAAGATTGCTGAAGGTCTGGACGCTGCTGACCGTGCTGAGCGTGATTTACAGCTGGCTCAAGAAAAAGCCACTGAAAATATGCGTAAAGGCAAAGAAGAAGCAGCCGCCATCATTGAACAGGCCAACAAGCGGGCTAACCAGATTATCGAAGAAGCTAAAGACAAAGCTCTGGAAGAAGCTGGTCGCGTTAAAGCGGCTAAAGAAGCTGAACTGGAGCAGGAAGTTAACCAGGCACGCGAAGCACTGCGTAGCCAGGTAGCTACTCTTGCATTGGCTGGTGCTGAAAAAGTACTGGAAGCTTCTATCGATGAGAAGGCACACGCGCAGCTTGTTGAAAAACTGGCCGCTGAGCTTTAAAGCGAGGTTTAACGATGGCTGAAGTCAACACTGTCGCTCGGCCTTATACCAAAGCTGCTTTTGAGTATGCGATGGATAAGGGTAACCTCGATCAGTGGTCCGCTATGCTAGCTCTGGCTGCTGCTGCAGCAGAAGACGAAAACGTAGCGCGTGTACTGGGTAACCCTGCACTGACAGATACGCAGAAAGCAGACCTTATGGTAGGCATCTGTGAAAATGCAGATGAGGCGGGTAAGAATTTCCTTGCACTGCTGGCTGAGAACAAGCGACTGGCAATCTTGCCAGAAATTAGCGCTCAGTTTGCAAAACTGAAAGCAGATCAGGAGAAGTCACTGGATATCGAAGTGACTACTGCCTTTGAACTGCAGGATGAGCAGCAGGAAAAACTTGCTCAGGCACTGAAAACTAAACTAGGTCGCGATGTATCGCTGTCCTCTCAGGTAGACAAATCTATCCTGGGTGGTGTGGTTGTACGTACTGACGACTTGGTGATCGACGGCTCCGTTCGCGCGCGACTCGCGAAGTTGGCCGAAGCGATGAATTCCTAGGGGAATAAAAGCATGCAGCAACTGAATCCTTCTGAGATCAGTGAGATTCTCAAGAAGCGCATCGACAATCTTGATGTGACTTCAGAAGCCCGTAATGAGGGCACTGTAGTGAGCGTTTCCGATGGTATCATTACGATCCACGGTCTTGCTGACGTTATGTACGGGGAAATGATCGAATTCCCTGGCGGTAT
>NZ_JAAEQH010000337.1 GCF_024231755.1 Neptuniibacter sp. | reverse complement strand
CTGCGGCGTAGTGAGCGCTTTCAATAATTGAGCCGGCCCATGCAGTAGCTCTTAGAATCGGTATCGGTACGGATGTGAATTAAATAATGAGTTAAAAAGAATATCAGTAGAATGCAGAGCGCATGATCCAATGTCACTAGTCAGTTTGGTTTCTAATGGGAAAGAGAGGATCAACACAACATTTACGAGGTCAGATCTGCATGCTGTAAGATGCTAGCCTAGCGATGCACATTCGGTACATTTACCCAGTGTAAAGGTTGTGCATTTTGTGGCTAGCGGCTGGCGGATGAATTTTTACCTACCCTAACATACTCGGCAAGCAACCATTTTTTTGTGCAGCAGTGTCCCACCAGCCGCTGCTAAATACGGTAGCGATACTAAAATGAATTTTAATTCGCTGTCCGCTGCTGCTGCTCGCTACCTGTTGTGCAGGCTGATGTACCGATAGTCGGCAGGTGGGTGGAGTAGGGAGCATCGAGGGCCCAGCATGGGCCGGAGGTCATCACTCAATTGGATTGAGATTTAATGAGCAAACCGAGATCTCTGTTGTTTTTCGTTGGTCTACCTGACGGAGAGCGGGCAGTTGCAAGTGGCAAACCTGTTCATGCCGAGTGG
>NZ_JAAEQH010000336.1 GCF_024231755.1 Neptuniibacter sp. | reverse complement strand
TGTACTCCAACTATATGTATCTCCATTGAAGATATCTGCATCATCAACAGTGTAAGCTACACCAATACATGCATTCGCTGCCTCTCCTGCATCGGCAGTTGGTGCAGGAGTAATTGTTAGAATCATTGTATCAGACACAATACAACCTCCAGTTCCTGTAACATCTATAATTAATTTAACACTACCATTTGTAGCATCACTAACACTTGGACTATACGTTGGATTTTGTTCAGTTTCATCACCAAATGAACCATTTTGACCATTATGAGTCCAACTAATTACCGCACCAGTTGTTGCTTTTGCATAAGATAATGTATAATTATCCCCTTCGCAAATTGTATCATCAGCACCTGCATAGGCAGTAGGTAGCTGAATGAATGTTATATCAAGAGAATCAGTTGCAACGGAACAAGCATCATTGCCAGTTATCTCCAATTCAAGCGTTACTCCGGTTGTGTAGTCAGCACTCACAGGGTAGTAGACATTATTATTGCTAATTGAACCACCTCCAACCAATGTTGACCATGAACGGCTAACATCATTTGTAATTGTTGCGGTTAAAGGCACCGTAGTACCGTCAGCACAAACAGTCACGTCCGGTCCTACATCAACCGTGGGGGCTCCGGCAACTGGGAATGTAATATTGTCCGTAGCTGGGCTACATGACGAAATTGCGTCAGCTGTTGTAAGAGTAAGAATAACTGATCCATTTGCTACATCAGTTGCACTTGGCGTATATGTTGGCCTATGTGTTGTTGGATCAGTTAAAATTCCATCTCCATTACTAGTCCATAAAAATGAATTGGCATTAGTTGTAAATGAAATAAGAGATGCCAGATAATAAGTTTTTCCCTCGCACAAAGTAGGGATGATGGGAGGTCTTGTAATAGAAATAACCGGTTCGTCGATAAAGGTGATAATAATATCATCATCATCAGAGCGAGTTCCAGAACAAGAAGCATCAGAAACCGTTAGCCGTAAAGTAGCAAAGCCGTTAGCAATGGCTGCAGTACTTGGAGTATAAATGGCTTCATTTAACTTCGTAGGATTTGTAAAGTCGTCAGAACCTTCATTTACAACCGTCCATGATACATTATCTCCAACTGATGCACTTGCATCAGTTGTTTTATAGAAACCAGTTTTACAAATAGTGTCTAGTGAAGGGCCTGCATCAGCTGTGGGGATTTGATCAATAATTAATGTGATTTCATCAAATACTGTATCTGAACATGGCGAAATACTGGGAGCTGCTAATGTCAGG
>NZ_JAAEQH010000335.1 GCF_024231755.1 Neptuniibacter sp. | reverse complement strand
TGCAGGCTGCCGGTGAAGCTACCGGTGCCGAAAGCTGTCTTCTGGGCCATTATCTGGCCGTTCAGGCCGCAAATAAGGGACACGAGAAGTCCCGGTTCTTGGCGGCGGCGGCTTATGATCGCTATCTGGTATTCAGCGGCAGGCCTCAAAAGTATGGGACACAATACGTTGCGGACAGTTTGGGGGTGATGTCGGTGTATCCGGTCGACTCTACCACCTCCGATTCCGAGCGAGTAGCCTGGGATGTCCGCCCGCTGGATCAGCTTCTGAAAGATATCGATCTTCGCAAGGGCCAATAGGACAGTGCCTTGGAGAGGTAAGGGGCAGGCGGCCGCCATTGGTGAAAACTGCGTCAATAGGATGATGAAATGTGATTGCTCTTGACGAGCAGAGTAGGCATCTTTGGACTGCTCCGTGTGGCTCCGAGAGAGTATGACATTTATAGAAATCGAGAAGGAAGTAGAAACAGTGCCCATGACAATGAATTCAACATCATCAGCAACAACCCGGAAGCGCCGAAATGGAAGAACAGCAACGCCGATTGTTGCTAATGGAAAACGGCGCAAACTAATAGCGTTTGGATGGTACGGTGGAAAGTTCTCACACCTAGACTGGCTACTCCCGTTACTACCGTCCTGCCATCACTTCTGTGAACCGTTTGGAGGTTCCGCGGCTGTTCTTTTGAACCGAAAGCCGTCACCCGTTGAAACGTACAATGACCTGGACGGTGAGGTGGTTCATTTTTTCCAAGTGTTGAGAAATCAAAAGACGAAACTCGTCCGCTCTCTTGCTTTGACTCCATTCTCAAGAGAGGAGTTTGCCATCGCTTGTGAACTTGACCCAAGCGTCAGCTCAATCGAGAGAGCAAGACGTTTCTATATCCGCGCTCGTCAGGTTCGAACGGGATTGGCTCAAACGGCCAGTCTTGGCAGATGGGCAAACTGCAAGAGCACGTCTCGAGCTGGTATGAGTGGAGTTATTAGTCGCTGGCTTGGTGGCGTAGAAGCTCTACCGAATATCGCAGAGCGGTTGCTTCAGGTACAGATTGAGAACCGACCGGCCGAGGATGTAATTCGGCTTTATGACTCACCAGGAACCCTGTTTTATTGTGACCCACCTTACGTGCATGATACGCGAGGCGACAGCAAAGCGTACGGCCACGAGATGACTGACCAACAACACCGGGAGTTGGCAGCAGCCTTGAACCAAGTTGAAGGCAAGGTGGCGATGTCGAACTATGAATGTGATCTTATTGATGAGCTGTACGTATCCCCGCAGTGGCACAAGACGCTCGGCCCAAAGAAAACAAACCATGCAACTAAAGGGACCCGGCAAGAGGTTCTCTGGACGAACTATAACCCTAATCAGATTGAGTCCGACAACGACACAATGACTCTTTTTAAGAAGGCACTATGACACCAGAGGAGATTTTAGACTCAATTCTTGCGACAGCGACGGCTTCACCAGAACAACAAGCTGTAGCCGATACCGGAATCCGGGAGAACCTCGAATATGTTTGTAAGTGCATTTCAAACCGAGCTGGCATTCGACTTCTGATGTCTTGCCTTCTTGCAAAGGTTCACAGGCGAAACGTCGACCCGCGTGAACCCTACACCGAGATAGACTCAGTCAATTCTTTTTCCGGCCGCACCTATGATGAAAGATATCTCACGCACTTCATCAATGAAAATCAACTTCCCTGCAATGTGACAACTGCATTTCTAACTCCAGCACTCCGCAATATTGATCGGGCACTAACAACTGATCTTGAGATTGTTGGACGACCCAGAGAGGTCTATACAGCGACACTGCAACTTCTCGACGACGTTCACAATGACAGAGCTTTCGCAGGAGACCTCCTCACAGATGCAGTTCGCATACTAATCCAACTGCGAGACGAGAAGCTCAATCGCATGGACCAGCTTATCAAGGAGTTGAAGGAAGGTCGAGGAGCAATACCCCTGTCATCTGAACAGATTGTCACTCTCATACAACAACACCTCGCCTGTAAGGGTGCGAGTAGACTAGCCGTACTCGTGGTCGCGGCAGCATATAAGGCCGCAGCCAATCGCATTGGAGAATGCAGCAAGCCCCTTCTTGCCCACAATGCAGCGGATCTTCAAACGAAAGCTTTAGGTGATGTTGAAATCTGTCTAACGGATGACGAGAATGTGGCTACCGCTTACGAAATGAAGATGAAGCGTGTAATGGCTGACGACATCGACGCAGCAGTGCAGAAAATCGTGAAGTCAAAACCACCTATCCACAATTACATCTTCATAACAACTGACGTGATAGATCCTTTGGTTGTGGAGCACGCGGCTTCTTTCTATGAAAAGACCGGCGGGACTGAAATTGCCATTCTCGACTGCATTGGTTTCACGAGGCACTTTCTCCATTTCTTCCACCGCCTTCGAGTTGAATTCCTCCAGGAGTATCAAGACCTGGTTCTCGGCGAACCCGATTCCGCTGTCAGTCAGCCGCTCAAAGAAGCTTTCCTTGCTCTCAGAAAGGCTGCTGAGTCCAATGAGTAGGACCAAGATCAACAACTCAGACATCAGATCCGCAGCAAAGCATCTGAAATCTACGGACGCCGTTCTCGCTTCATTGATCAATACAACTAATACCTATTCTGTTTATGGCCGCAGAAGCTCATTTGAATCTCTTGTCCGTATAGTGATCGGTCAACAATTGTCTACTCAGGCAGCAGCAACCATCTCTACCCGTGTCAAGGCCCTCTTTCGAAGCCAGACTATAAATCCTGCAAGGGTGTCAACTTTGGCGGACTCAGACTTTCGAAAAGCAGGCGTTTCTCACGCAAAGATATCAACTATACGCTCACTAACCTCAAAACTCGAACGAGGAGAACTCAGCCTCAGAAAACTCCCGTATCTCACAGACAATGAAATCATGACTCACTTGACAGCGATTAAGGGAATTGGACCCTGGACTGTTCAAATGTATCTCATGTTTGTGCTCCACCGCCTCGATGTCTTCCCAGCTTCTGACAAGGGTATTCTCAATGCTATGAACAGACTCTACGATGGGAACGGGGACGTACTTGACATCGAGCAAATAAGTGCTAGGTGGAGGCCTTTTCGAACAGTAGCTTGCTGGTATCTCTGGCGTTACCTTGATCAGGAGGTCACGTAATCAGCGTTTTTCGCCAAAATGAGAGTAGGTTTGGTATGTCGGACGGCCGCCAGGCCCCTTTTTCTGGCCTTATACTTAAATAAATTGCTTGACAGTAGTACGGCCCTCTCTATATTTAAGGCTCGCCAAATGGCGGGGTGTGCCTTTTGCGAAGGGCATACGTCATAAGTGGCTGACCAACAATGAAGTTGCGACGCCCAGATAGCTCAGTTGGTAGAGCACATCCTTGGTAAGGATGAGGTCACCAGTTCAATCCTGGTTCTGGGCTTTTTTTGTAGATGAGAGGAGAAGCCGGACAGATGGCGAAGGAGAAATTTGATCGCAGTAAGCCGCATGTTAATGTAGGCACGATCGGTCACGTGGATCACGGTAAGACAACGTTGACGGCGGCGGTCACGATGGCGATGGCTCAGAAGTTCAAGACGGCAGTCAG
>NZ_JAAEQH010000334.1 GCF_024231755.1 Neptuniibacter sp. | reverse complement strand
GAGTTAAATGAGTTACCCACAAGTCAACTATTGCACTTGGAAGTCAGCCGTAAAGATTCCGGTGGTTATGAAATCACTGACTTTTACCTCCCGGAAGGCCAGTAAGGAGTTATCATGATTGAAGCAATTATTCGCTGGTCGATCGGCAACCGCTTTATGGTCTTGCTTGCGACCCTAATGTTAACCGGGGTGGGAATTTTTTCTCTTAAGAATACACCCGTTGATGCCATTCCAGACCTGTCTGATGTTCAGGTGATTATCAAAACAAGCTACCCAGGACAGGCACCCCAGGTAGTTGAGGACCAAGTAACTTATCCGTTAACCACCGCAATGCTATCTGTACCGGGGGCACAAACGGTTAGAGGATATTCATTCTTTGGTGATTCTTATGTTTATGTTATTTTCGATGAGAAGACCGATATTTATTGGGCTCGGAGCCGTGTACTTGAATACCTCAGCCAAGTTGCGCCTTCACTCCCCAGTAATGCCCGGCCTCAGTTAGGACCTGACGCAACAGGAGTAGGCTGGGTATACCTCTATGCTTTGGTGGATAGAACAGGCCAACATGATCTAAGCCAATTACG
>NZ_JAAEQH010000333.1 GCF_024231755.1 Neptuniibacter sp. | reverse complement strand
GGAGATAGGGAAGGAATAGGTGAGGGCAGCACTTCTTCTTAATTTTGTAAAACAGGATCTTGTGGACCGCTATAGCGGAAGCTTTATGGGGCGAGCTTGGGCTTTTCTCATGCCGCTGTTGCAAATCCTTATCTTTATTTTTGTGTTCTCGGCGGTGATGGGGGCAAAACTTGCTAGCTTAGGTGGTGATCTGGGCGAGTCTGTCTTTGCTTACAGCATCTATCTTATATCCGGAATTTTGGCTTGGAACGCTTTCTCTAACACAATCGCCCGAGTGGCATGTATCTATTCAGATAAAGCCGCTTTGATTGGTAAAGTGCAGATAGATCTAGCTGCGCTCCCCTTATATATCCTTATTACTGAAGCGGTCGTGTATCTGGTCGGTATGTTGTTTTTTGCGGCGTTTCTTTTCTTGATAGACATGTTTCACCCGCAATATTGGATCTGGCTTCCGCTCATCTTTTTAGTACAACAGCTCTTTGCCTATGCATTCGGCTTTATCTGTGCGGTTTTTAATGTGTTGTTCAAAGACGTAAGGGAATTTGTAACGGTGGGTTTGCAGCTTTGGTTCTGGCTGACACCTGTCGTCTATGTGGTGGGTATATTGCCTGAGCGTTTTCACTTCTTTTTCATTTTGAACCCTGTTGTGCACCTGATGGATGCTTACCGTAATATCGTGTTATATCAACAACCGCCAGAATTAGTGCCTCTAGCTGTAGTTGCACTAATAGCGGTAGTTTTGCTGTTCTTAGGCGTGAAAATTTTCAGGCGACTTGAGCGGGATATAAGGGACTTTATCTGATGTCAGCAGTAATTAAAGTCGCAGATCTGCATAAGAGCTTTAAGCGTTATAAGACCCCATGGGCTCGGTTGAAAGAGCTGATTACTCGTCGCCCGAATCATACTCGTCACACGGCTCTGGAGGATATCTCGTTCACCGTGGAGCCCGGTGAAACCTTGGGCGTATTGGGCTGTAACGGTGCAGGTAAATCCACTCTCTTAAAGCTGATTAATGGTGTGCTGTTACCAGAATCCGGGACTATTGAGTGTACAGGAAAGATAACCGGGTTGCTGGAGCTGGGAACAGGATTTGATCCTTCACTTACAGGGCGCCAGAACATAATCAATAATGGCCTGTTGATAGGTATGGAGCACGCTGAAATTGAGGCGGCAAGAGATGACATCATTGCATTTTCGGAACTGAAGGATGCAATTGATGATCCTGTTCGTACCTACTCATCTGGTATGACGATGCGCTTGGCCTTTTCTATTGCCATTCACGCAAATCCAGCCTGCTTTCTGGTTGATGAGGCGCTATCAGTCGGCGATGGGCATTTCCAACAAAAATGCATTCGCCGCATTCGCCAATTTAAACAGGAAGGAGGAGCGATTATTTTTGTTTCTCATGATCTGAATGCAGTTAAGATGCTTTGCGATCGTGCTATCGTGCTGGATGGCGGTAGGGTGGCGTTGAGTGGTAGCGCTGAGCAGGCTGTTAACATGTACAACCAGTTGATGGCAGACCTGGATGAGAACCTGTTTCAAAGTGATGAAGAAGGCTTCGGTAGTGCAGAAGCTGTTATTGATAGGGTAGCTATAACTGGCCAGTTATCGGGTTCCGATATTGTTGCTTCTGGGGAAACGGCTGATATCGATATCACCCTTAGGGCTAAAAAGGCGTTTACTGATCTTACGCTTGGGATAATGATAAGAGATCGTTTCGGGCAGGATATTTTCGGTACCAATACCTATCATAAAGGTTACTCTGTCAGCTTATCTGAAGATGAAGAATTAACGCTACGTTTTACGATAAATCTCGATATAGCACCGGGAAAATATACCCTAACTTCGGCCTTGCATAGCCAGGATGATCACATATCTGATTGTTATCATTGGGTTGATAATGCGTTGTCATTTGAAGTGGCGGGGTTCGTAGAAGAAATCTACTCTGGCGTCTGCCGTTTGCCAGTTAAAATTACAAGCCTTTAACTATGGGTTGGGCTTAACAGGGATAAGCATGTCGCAACAAGAATCTATTACCGAGCTGGTGCAGCGGATCAGGTCCAAGTCAGAGGCAATGTCAGAAGTGGTTGATCAGGTGAGTGATCATTCTGAATCGGCACTTGAAAGCAATGTATTGCCTTTTCCTGATCAGCAAAGTTATCTGAGCTTTCCGCTTAAAAAGCGTTACCACATTAATGAATTCTTGTGGATTGAAAGTGACGAAGATTTCGTGCGTCAGGCCTATCAGCATCTGCTAGGGCGTGAGCCTGACTCAGAAGGATTTGAGGCTTACCTGAATGAACTAAAGGTTGGTGAGTTTCGAGTCAATGTGTTGCACCTGCTTGCCGCGTCTGAAGAGGCTAAAACCAGAGGTGTCCACCTCAGAGGGTTTCGTCGTTGCTCTACTTTATATCGGTCATTGGTTGCTAAAACAGGTGGTTTGGGTAGGAAAATTTCTGGATTTGCGAAATGGGCCAACGTACGTTACCTGCGACCGCTTTCAGAAGGTCGGAATAGCCTGCCGCTACAGTTTGCTGGTATTAAACAATATCAGGCGGAGATGAATTCTTGCCTGGATGCGCGTGACAATGAGATAGCATCCTTAAATCAGGCGCTGAAAGAGTCGAGAAAAGCGACCAGCCTCCTTAAGAGTGAAATCGGTATTTATCACCGTACGCTCAATACGTACTGTCGCAACCTTGAAGAGCAATCAGTGTCGTCGAATCGGTTGTTAGCTGAGCAGGCAGAGCCAGGCTCGCCGTTGGATATGCGTCTTGAAGAGTTCTATATCGCTTTTGAAAATCAGTTTCGCGGTAGTCAGGAGCTTATTCGTCAACGCTTGTCTTTGTATCTTCCGGTGATTAATCGTGCTCTAGAGGAGGGCGATGAATCAGGTGTAGTTATAGATATTGGAGCCGGGCGAGGTGAGTGGCTTAAGTTAGCAGCGGAGCAGGGGTGGCAGACTTCTGGTGTTGATCTTAACCCGGTAATGGTAGATATCTGTCAGGATGCGGGTCTGGATGTGCAGCTTAATGATGCTTTGGCTTTCCTGAAAGAAAAGCCGGATGCGTCGGTGCATGCCATTACTGGATTCCATATTGTGGAGCATCTGCCCTTTGCTGTTCTGTTTTCGATTGTGGAAGAGATACGCAGAGTGCTGGTGCCAGGTGGTGTATTAATCTTTGAAACGCCTAACCCGGAAAACCTTCAGGTCGGCGGTCACCTGTTCTATCACGATCCTACCCATAGAAATCCAGTGACACCTGTTTCACTGGAGTATTTGGTAAGATACCTTGGGTTTGGCGAGGCGGAAATTCTGCGTCTTAATCCTATGCGTGCGCCTAAAGAGCTGCCTCATGAAATCCAACACCATTTATATGGTGCGCAGGATTATGCCTTGATCGCTTTTGCTGGGAGCGAAGAATGAAAGTCTTGGTGACGGCAAATGAGGTGCCCTACATCAGTGGCGGTGCGGAGTTTCATGTTGAAAATCTGGTAGCCAATTTAAAGAAGAAAGGTATTCAGGCTTCTGCGCTCAAGTTTCCATTTAATGCAGGTTCGGCGAATGCGATCGAATCCATGATGGAGTACTGCCAAAACTATAACTGTGAGCATCTGAATGGCATAAAGATAGACAAGGTCATTAGTCTGCAGTTTCCGGTTTATGGTGTTCAACACAGTAATCATAGTATCTGGGTTATGCATCAGCATCGCGCGGTTTATGAGCTGTATGATGAAAACAGAGCTACACCAGCGGATAAGAGCCTAAAAAACAGCGTAGAGAAATTTGATGCTCAAGTGCTAGGTGAAAAAGATAGCCTGTTTGCCAACTCCTGCCGAGTTGCTGAGAGACTTAAAACCTATAATGGTTTAACCGCGGAGCCGTTGTACCACCCGCCAAATAATGCCGATCAGTTCTTTTCGGCGGAATCCTGGGATTATATTTTTTATCCGAGCCGGCTTGAGAGTCTGAAGCGACAAGAGTTGTTGATCAGAGCGGCGGCGCATCTTACAACTCCAGTTAAAATTCTTATTGCTGGTGATGGTTCGCTTCGTGATTATTATGCTCGTCTTATCCGAGAATTGAATCTGGATGAAAGGGTGGTGCTGTTGGGGCGAATTACTGAAGCTGAGAAGCTCACCTGTTATGCGCACTCGCTGGGTGTTTTTTTTGGTCCCTTTGATGAGGATTATGGTTATATAACCCTCGAATCTATGTTGTCAGGCAAGCCAGTGATTACCTGTACTGATTCCGGCGGCCCTTTGGAGTTTGTACGTCATGATGAAAATGGCTTTGTGGTTGAGCCTGAGCCTGAGCAGGTGGCGGAAAAGATCGACTGGCTATGGCTCAACAAGCATAAGTCGGAAGAGATGGGGCGCGAAGGTCTCGCTGGCTATCACAAGGCTAATATTGCTTGGGATAATGTTCTTGAGCGTTTGCTGGATTAATCTATAGTTTCTTATTGATCATTCAAACAGTAGATAATACCGTCACTCGTCATTGTTAGTTGGAATAAAAGGATGTCCACAAGTTTACAAACACCCTCGCAGCGTCTTCTGCATCTGGATGCACTACGTGGTATCGCTGTGCTCCTTGTTGTGGTTCAGCACACGGTAGAGCATTTTGCCATGTGGCGGGTGGAGAAAACCGATTTTGCCTATCCTTTATATGATTTGATTCACAGTGTTGATACTGGCCGCATGGGTGTGGTGATCTTTTTCGCTATCAGTGGATTTGTAATACCCCTTAGCTTGAGGGGTAGTGGGTGGTCAGGATTTAAAGGCTTTGCTATCAAGCGTTTTTTCCGACTCTTTCCGGCCTACTGGCTTTCAATACCTTTTGGTGTGCTTACTACCTGGTGGTTTTACGATAAGCACATTCCATTACAGGATGTAGTACTAAACCTCTCTATGCTACCTCAACTTGTTGGATATCAGGCCGTAATAGGTCTGTATTGGACGCTAGAGCTTGAGCTGATCTTCTACTTCCTGCTGGGGTGTCTATTTTTAGCGGGCTTACATAACCGTATTTTAGTGATTGCCTTCTTCTGTATGGGGCTTGCACTGTTTCGTTTATATGTCACAGAACCTGAATTGGCGCAGATAATAAAGGTAGAAATTAACAGGGCTGCAATGATTCTTGAGTATGCTCAGTATCTGGCGGTGATGTTTTTTGGTGCATTGTCAGGATTTTGCTTTCGTGAAAATGTATCAGGAGCTGAGTTAAAAAGTATTAGGTTCTGGTTTCCTGCTATGTTGATTGTTGTCGCATGGTTATTGCTCATGGTTAGACCTTTTAATGTTTTTATAATGGGTTTAGAGCAGGAAAACTTAGAATTAATCCGTTATGGGTTGCCGGTGGTTTTAGCGGTGCTGCTATTTATATTGTGGATTTCAATTTTAAAGTTGCGGACTGTTTGGTTGGTTTGGCTGGGGGTGATTAGTTATTCGCTATATTTATTTCACCCGGTTGCAATATATATGGTTGATAAATTTGTTTGCCAGCCTGATTTGGATACTAATGTATGCCAATCTTCATTCGAATTAGGTCTGACAGGTTACATTGTTTGCTCATTTTCTCTTGCACTGACAATGGCCTACATGGTTTATCGTTGGATTGAAATGCCCGCAATCAGTGCAGGGAAAAGAATATACAGGCAGGTCCTTGACCAGCGCAGATAGCTGGTTTAATCTCGCAAGATGTGCGTATTAGGGCCAGTGGATATTTATTGACCTTTAGACTACTTTTACGCAGAGAAATTAAAAAAAACTGTCGTTTTAAACGTTAGTTGTATAAAGGATGAACAGGGATTTGGTATTAAAATCCAAAATGTTGTTTATTTTTTAACCAGTTGTTTATAGGGCAACTGGTTTTTGTGCTGTTTGGCTTTTGAGGGGACTGTGAGCTGAATCACAGGAAAAGACAAAGTCACATGGTTAAATAAAAATTGAGAATAAGCTGAGGGAGGCGGATAACGCTAGCCTCTCTTGGAAGACTTTAAAGGAAACCTAGGAAGGTTTGCTTTAGGGGTACACATTAGGATGTGTACTTTGGCTTCGGCCACTAGTCATATGACCTTTTATTAGCGTTAAAAAAAATAATCCTTAAGGAGTTTGAAAGATGGCAACACAAGCCTCTATCGATCAAGTTCAGAAGATTTACATCGCCTACTACGGTCGTCCTGCAGATCCTGCAGGTCTGGAAGCGTGGGCAAATGCATTAGACGATGCTGGTGGTGATCTGTCTGCAATTATCGACGCATTTGGTACGTCCCCTGAAGCTGAAGCCCGTTTCGGTGGCTTGAGCTCTGAGGAGACGATTACGACTCTATATAACCAGTTGTTCGATCGTGATCCAGAATCACAAGAGATTATTGACGCATGGGTCGATCAGCTAGAAAACAACCCTGCTGTAACGGCACAGACAATTGCACTAGATCTTTTGAACGGTGCGAAAGGTCAAGATGCTGAAGTAATTGCTAACAAGTTTGCAGTTGCAGATCGCTTTACTGCTGCGGTAGATACTGAAGAAGGTATTGCCGGCTATGCAGGTCCAAGCGCAGTTGCTTACGGTGTGGCTCTGCTGGAGCCAGTAGATTCAAGCACAAACGCTGAAATTTACGATGTTCACACAACTGTCAACGCTCTGATCAGCCCTGAAGGCGTCTTCACGCTGACAGAAAATACTGTTACTACAGTAACTCCAGCGGTTGATGGTGAAATCCTGACCAAGATGGTTACGTACTGGGGTTTCAATCCGCACTCCAATGACGAAACTGATGTTGATAACCTGGATGGCAATGACCCATCAGGTAACGACAACAACCTGACTAACGAAGGTGTTTCTGATGGTGGTGTTCCAGCATCTGAGCTACTGGCATACTTGGGTGGCCTGACAGGTACTGATGCTGGTGATGCAGATCTTCTGTCTCTGCTAAGCAAGTTCGGTATCGTAGATGTTATTGATGACTCTGGTACTACTAGTCTGGGTCAGGATAACTTCAATCTGGGTAGTGTAACTAACATTGGTTATGTTGCAGGCACAGATGGTGATGCAACAGGCACACTGTCCGTTTCTTACGAAAATGATGCAGGTGAAATCGCACAGGCTGAAGTTCAGCTGGGCGAATACATGCACAACCTGATCAGCGACCTGATCTTCGACGAAGAAGGTAACTCTCGTCTGTTTGAAGTTGAAGTTCCTGTAACTTCATACTGGTTGGAAGTATCTGGCGATGGCATCAACCTGGCGACTACGACTGTTTCCGGCGTGGTTGGTAATGTCTATGTTGACGCTGAAGGCAACCCAATTGAAATTCCAGTTGTGTATGGTGCGACAGATGAATCTTCTGAAACATCTGCTCACATCCCAGCGATTCTGACGACTACTGTAAACAACGGTGGTACTGAAGAAGAAGGCTATACAACTGGCGCAAACAACACAATTGTTGCTGCTCGTCTGGATCTGCTGCACGGTGCATACATCGACGCAGGCGCAGGTGAAAACACTCTGGAAATCGATGCGAAAGGTTACTTCGCTCAGCCAAAAGAGCTGTTGAATATCCAGCACATCAGTGTTGAAAACCTGCCTAATATCTACACTGAAGTAACTACCAATGGTAGCGGTGACTGGACAGACGTTGATAATGGCTACCCAGATCTGTACTTCGGTGATGCTGTATCAGGCTCTGAAGATTCCATTATCGATATCTCTCGTGCAATGGATCTGGAAACACTGACAGTTTCTGAAAGTGATTTCGATAACCTGGACACTACTTTAACTGATGCGGGTGATCTGACGATTGCAGGTATCCGTAACGGTGCAACTGTTACTCTGGATGGTAACTTCGATTCAGATACAGTAAGCCTTCACTTCCGTGAAACGGCTGACGAAGGTGTTAACCTGGTTCTGCACAATGTGAACATGGATGAGACGACTCTTAACCTTGCTCACAACGCTCCAGTTCTGAACATCGAATCTGCAGGTGCAAGCAACGTTATCGAAGATGTAGATCTTGGTAACATTAATGCAAACCTGACACACCTGAACATCTCTGGCGATGCGCCTCTGTACATCGGTCAGCGCGATAGCTCTAACGGCGATATTGCTGATGCTTTTGCTGAAGAAGCTGATGTGATCATCGATGCTTCAGAAAATACAGGTGGTGTTAGCATCACATTCGGTGAAGATTCTGAATTTTCTGGTTCCCTGGCATTCCTGGGTACTGAGGCAGATGACTACCTGTTCGCTGACGTAAACCGTGCAGTAACGGTAACTGCTGGCGAAGGTAATGACGAATACGACATCATTTCTAACAGCGATATCGTAATCACTGCAGGCGATGGTAATAACTCCATCGAAGCTGCAGCTAGTGGTGATGGTGAGCTGGAAAATGAAGGCACCGTAACTGTAACTGTTGGTGACGGTCAGAACGATATTTATGTTTCATCTACCGATGCATACACAATCACTGCAGGCGACGGTGATAACCGTATCGAGGCTTCTGGTGATTTCGAATCTGGTGTAACTGACGCTGACGTTCACACAATTGTTGTGGGTGAAGGTCAGAATGAAATTGATGCTACTGGTGGCCTGCTGTCAATCACAACAGGTAACGGCGACAACGAAATTGACGTTACGTCTTCTTCCCTGTCAATTACAACAGGTACTGGCAACGATGTTATCGAAGCAACTGCATCTGGTAGCGGCGATCAAGACGCGACAATCAATGCAGGCGAAGGTAACAACACAATTACAGTAGAAGGCTTCGAAGAAGTAACTGTAAATGTTGGTGCTGGTGATGACGCGCTGACAATTGTTGGTGGTGACCGTGACTTTGCTAGCGGCACAGCTATTTCTGGCGATGCTAACTTCGGTAGCGGTTCTGACCTGTCTGGTGAAAATGGTAACGAAACTCTGATCACAGTTGATCTGGGTGCAGGTACTAACACGCTGACACTGGGTGCTGATTCCGGTACTAACCAGAGCGCAATCACAGCTATCGATGGTTCTACTATCGCTGGTGAGAACATCACGCTGGTTGTTCAGACTGAAGCAGACCTGACGCGTGCGGATATCTCCGGTGTGACTGCAGTACAGATGGGTAACGGCGACGAGCTGACTCTGACTGTATCCCAGTTTATCGCGATGGGTGGTTCTACATCCTTCAGCGTAATCGGTGAATCTTTCAATGCACAGTCCAACCTTAACCTGGTTGTTGACGCAGCAGCAGTAGGCGCTGATGGTTCTATCTCTCTAGACGAGCTGGATATCGAATCTCTGCCACGTTCTATCGACCTGTCATTCGAAATTACTGACGGCGTACAGCTAGAACTTACAGCTCAGCAGCTGCATGAGCGTGTTATCAATGAGGGTATCAATCTTTACACAGACAGCAATACTGACTTCCAGAGCGGTACTGTTCTGATCACGGATGCTGGTCTGGATTTCGATCCGTTTAACAACAACGACCAGGTTCGTACATCAGATGCTGGTGCTAACTACCTGGGTGGTTCTCTGGGTTCTGACTTCGGTGCAGACACAGATACAATTCCTGATGGCGTTCAGCGTGACGAGTGGGGCTCAAATGTACTGGTTGACCGTGTACTGAACGGTTATGACCGTCCAGTAGATGCGCCATCTTACAGCCGTCTGACGATTGATACTGATACAGCCGGTGGTTCTATTGGTCCATTTGAAACGATCGAAACATTCCTGCGTATCGTTGGCGATTCAGATCTTGAATTCGTACCGGTAGAAGGTGGTATCGATGACTGGGGTCGTCCAATTCCAAATGCAGGTTCTGCTATTGAACTGGCATCGGATACAGACGGATTCCTGGTTGACTTCTCATCTGTAACAGGCGCAGTGACTAACCTGACACTGGGCAGCTTCGAGAAAGCTGACGGCGTATACGGTAACGGCGATTCTAACTACGTACGTGTAAACGTTGAAATCAACGAAGAAGATGGTCTGGCTACAGACGTTGGTGAAGTTGGTTCACTGGTACAGGGTCTGGTATCTGACGGCGTTCAGGAATACGTAGTAGTAGATATTGATCAGCACGCTAGCGGTTCTGGCGATGTTGATTTCTACACTTGTGAAACAACTAAAGATCTGGAAGTTCTGGGTCTGCAGGGTAACTACGGCAAGACAGTTAACTTCCTGAACACTGAGCGCGGTGTTGAATTCCTGATGGAAGTTGCGTACGACAAAGGTGACGGTTATGTAGTGGGTAACATCCTGGCTGAATTTGCCCGTGATGACGCTGACGCTGTTGTTAATGTTGTAGGCCTGAACACTCTGCCAGCAGGCGAAGTTCAGATGGTTGGTAACATCGCTACTAACAATGCTGAAACGCTGACAGTTAACGTAACAGGCGGCGATACAGTTATTGCTGCACTGGACACAGATACAGCTACTTCTCCAACATCTGCTCCAGGTAACTCTGGCGGCGATGCTACTGAAGTAACACTGACTGCAGATGCTGATCTGACAATTACTGCGACTCTGGACGATGATGTTACATCTATCGATGCTGCGGGTGTTGCAGGTGATCTGACAGTGGCAAGCGCTGTAGACGTACCAGCGGGTGCAACAGACGTTGACTTCACATTCGTAGGTGCAGCAGGTTCAACTGAACTGACGCTGACTTCTTCAGTTACATTCTCTGAAGACAGCTCATTCACTTCTGCAGGCGATCTGACGGTTGTAGTTGATGGTGCTACTTCTACAGTGGACTTCACTGCTGCAGATGTTACTGGTATCGATGCACTGGAAATCGCTTCTGGTGATTCAGCAACGCTGACAATCGATCAGGGTTACGAAATCGGTGGTGCTAATATCTCCGGTGAAGGTAGCCTGACACTGATTGACCTGGGTGAGCAGCCATTTAGCTTGGCTGACTTCGATGTAACAATCGCTAGCACAACGATCCGTGTAGTTGAAGCAGACGTAGTAACTCTGAATCCTGCAACAGATCTGACAGACGTAGCAGTGCTGCAGGTTGTTGAAGGCACAACGCTTAATATGACAGCGGCTCAGTACCAGCAGCTAGATGGCACTGGCACAATCACGGTTGTGGACGGTTCTGATGCAGGTACTACAGTTGATCTAACGACTGTAACAATCAACATCACAGATCTGATGCAGTCTGACGTTGAAGCGGGTCTTGACTTTACTAGCGTAAACGCTGGTACGGTTACTGTAACTCTGGCTGAAAGCGTAACGATCCCTGCTGACGATGGTGCTACTAACGATGTTCAGACTAACCTGACCAACGTTGATCAGTGGACTGTTGGCGACGACATGAAACTGTCTGCTCCAGAAGTATCCGAGTTTAACGGTGTAGATGTAATCGGTGGCACAAACTCTACTCTGGAATTCACAGATACTGATAACAATGGTCCTTCTACTCCAGACACAATCGATGCATCTGGCTTCGATGTTGATGTTCTGCGTGTTGATGAAGCATACGTTGCGGGTCAGAACATCGATGAACTGTTCCAGGGTCTGGTAGAACGCGTATCTAAAGCGATCTTCGATCAGAACGGCGATGTTACTGCTCAGGATCAGACTGTGACTGTTGAAGCCGGTGTTACTGTAGGTGGCAGCCTGGAAATTAACCGTATCGAAGATGACGTTGAAATTCAGGATCTGGTACTGAACCTGAACGGCGGTTCTATCATCGACGGTGCGCTGATTCTTGACTCTACTGACAAGAATGACGGTAGTGACCTGCTACACGCTCACCTGCAGTCAGTGACAATCAACTCTACAGGTACTGAAGCAAACGAATTCAGTGGTACAACTCAGAACATTATCACTGGTGCGATCACTGGTGCTGGTTCTAGCGCTGCGACTCAGAACAACGTTCTGGATATCACTATTAATGCTGACCAGGTTCTGGATCTGCAGGGTGGTATCGTATTCACTTCTGCTGCTGGTGATGATGCATTCACACTGGGAGACGACACTGCTGCTGCAGCTACAGTAACTGTAAACGGCACAGCAGATGTTAATCTGGGTGCAGTGAACACAACTGATACTGACGTTGACTCCCTGACAGTTAACAATGCAGGTACAGGTTCTGTATCCGTAACCCTGACTGACGCAAACGTTGAAGTTGCAGACACTGATGGTACATTCGATGCTCTGGCCTTCACGGGCTCTAACATCAACCTGCTTGTAACGGCTGCAACTGATGTTGATCTGTCCGATGACGATCTGTCTGGCGTAGCGAGCATCACTGTTGGTGAGACTGACACTGATGTTGCGGGTTCTGTAACTCTGACTCAGGCTCAGTACGACGCAACTTCTGTTGTAAATGGTACTGATGATGGCGCAGTTGCAACACTGAACCTAGTTGAGTTCGGTGCGGCTCCATTCGATGCTCCTGCATCTGGCATGGATGCAATCGTTATCACAATGGCAGAAGGCGACATCACTCTGGATCCAGCTACGGATCTGACGGGTGTAACTTCTATCAACGTGATTGAGGGTAGCACGCTGAACCTGACTGCAGCTCAGTTCCAGCAGCTTGCTGGTACCGGTACTATCAACGTTATTGATGGTAGCGATGCGGGCACAACAGCTGGCGACACAGGCATCACTGTAAACATCACTGACCTGACTCAGAGCGATATCTGGGTTGATGCAGATGGTGATGGTGAACAGGATGCAGGTGAAGGCTTCGATCTGTCCGGTATCACTGTTGGTACTGACGGTAAGATCACGGTTACTCAGTCTGCTGCTGAAGCAACAATCACTCTGGGCTCCTTCGATAACGAAGGTCTGACTACCCAGGCACTGGATTTAGACGTATCTTCTAACCTGGCTGGTGCAGAGTACATCATGGGTGACAACCAGACATTGGAACTGGTTGATTCAACTCAGGCTGACGGCCTGGATGTAACAGGTGGTGCAGATAGCTCTGTGGTATTCCGCTTCGATACGCTGGATCCTGCTCAGGTAACTACTAGCGTACCAAGCATTGATGTATCAGCTTACGACGTTACTCAGCTACACACGCTGAACACTATGTACAACACTGCAAATGCTGCGTTGGATGGTGAACAGAACGTTGAAGTTATTCTGGCTAACCTGCCAAGTGCTGTTGAGTTGGTAATCACTAGTGATCCACTGGCGCTAGGTCTGGTATCTGCACGTAACCGTATGGTTACTATCGAAGAAGGCGTAGACGTAAACGGTGAGCTGGTATTCAACGATATTCAGCAGACAGTTGAGCTGACTACCCTGACGATCGACTTCGAAGGCGATGCTTCAATCATGGGTGATCTGCGTATCCCAACAGTTGACGAAGGTGTAAACCTGCAGGCTGCTAACTTCGGTACGCTGACTATCAACTCTAACGGTACTTCTACTAACAGCATCACAGGCGACATTACGGCTGTAGCTGCAGGTCCTGTACCTACAACTGCGACTGAGCAGGAAAACAGCCTGCTGAACGTTGTGATCAATGCAACGTCCGATTTCGAAATCGGTACATATGCAGCGTCAGACGGCGAACACACTTCTGGCGGTGATATCATCTTTACTGCTCTGGAAGATAGCGCTGTAGCTAACCTGACTATCGAAGGTACTGGTAACGTTAAGATGCACGGCATCGACGCTACTGACGACGATAACAATGGTACAACTCCAAATGTAGGCGACATCGGTACAGTGAACATCGTGAATAACGCTGGCACACTGACAATGACTGGTGGTACTGCTGCGATCTCTGGTGATGGTGTTGAAACTATCAACATCTCTGGTACAGGTGATGTTGTTCTGGGTAACAACGATGCAATCACGGGTGGTTCCGCATCTGAGGGTGTTGATTCCGATACTCTGTCTACAATTGATGCGTCTGGCCTGACAGGTGACCTGGATCTGGGTGAACTGTCTGACATCGATAGCCTGGACTTCACGTTCACATCCGGTACTGGTGTAACTACACTTGAACTTGATGATACTGCTTTTGGTGATGCAACTAACGATCTGGCTAACTCTTGGTCCTTCGATTTCTCGAATGCGGCTGCGGGTAGCGAGATGACAATCGGTAGCACAATCACTTTTGCTAACGCTCTTACAGATGCTGAGACGTCTAACGCTCTGACCATCGACATGGGTGCTAACCAGTTGTGCATCGCTGCTAATCAGGACTTCACTCCTCTGGAAACATTGTCCATTACTGGCACAATCGTTCTGAAAGCAGGTGTTGATATTACCCTTACTGCTGCACAGGCTAGCGGTCTGAACATCATCGTTGATCCATCCGTGATCACTGATGCTGATGACGATGATTTCGTTCTGGGTGATGTTCCAACAGTAACGATTACTGACCTGGGTACTGCAGAATACGACTTCACAAACATCCTGGCAGGTGTGCCTGCTGATGCTGAAGCTCCAGTATTCACTGCAACACTTGCAGAAAATGACGTAACACTGAACGAAAATACAGTGTTGGGTGACGTTACAATCATCTTGGATGATTTGGTTGACGCTACCACTGCTGCAAATGATGAGCTTGAAGGTCAGACTATCCGCTTCAATACTCAGGAGCAGGCTGAGCGTGATATTGATGTAACCAACCCTGGTTCTGGTGGCGCTAACGAATCGTCAATCAATGTTATTTGGTTGATGGATCCAGCTGATATTACAGCACCAATAAATACTGATGCGTATGATGCAAATATCACACGTGTATGGTTCAAAGAAGCTCTGGCTGATGGCGCGAACGTAGAAGATCTGTTCACAAGCCTGCCAGATAGCATCCTGCGTGTTGACTTCGCTGATCTGACAGACCTAGCTTCGTTGCTAAGCAGTGATGCGGTTAACCGTGTTGTTGAACTGGCATCCTTCACTAGTCTGCCTGGTGGCCTGACATTCAACGATGGCGACTTCGATGAGCACCTGGAAACTCTGGACATCCGTATGGGTGGTCAGGTAACTACGGGTGATATCGTAATCGATAACATCATCGATCTGGGTGGCACTTACGACAGTGACCCTGCATTTACAGGCGTTACCCTGACTTCCGTACTGGCTGATGATACAGGTGATCTGCTGGCACGCGAAGGCTTCGATGAGTCTGAGAATGTTAAACCTAACTCTGTGAACACTGTTGGCGATATCCGTGTGGGTACTGACAACAACTTCGACCTGCTAAACGTGACGTTGAACACAGGCGCAGATGAAGATACAAACGATGTATCTACTTCAAATGAATCAGATGCAAACATCGTTGCTTTGGCTGCTCTGTACGCTTCAATCAATGCACTGACGTGGGCTACTTCCGATGTAGCTACTGAAGCTGCTCAGGCGGCATTGACTACTGCAGCGGTAACAGCAGGTACAATCACTGCTGCACAGAAAACAGCAATCGATACTGCATTTGATGCTAACCTGACAGCTGGCGATGGTAGTGATTTGGCTACTGCACAGGCAGCAGCAATTGCTGCGGGTCCTTCTGCAGACGTTGATGTACTGACAGGTACTGACTTGGTAGTTGGCGACATTGAGTTCGATTCTGAAGACGAAGCAAATGATGTAGCAACGTTGACACTGCAAGGTGCAAACGACATCACTGTAGCGTCTATCGATACTGATGGCATTGTTAACTTCAGCATGGATGTAGGTTTCTTCACTGGCACACTAGACCCTGTAATGCACCTTGATGGTACTAATGCATGGACTATGACAGATGGCGAAGACGGCATAGGCGGCGCTGGAGACGGTAATCCTGCTACTCATATCTTCACTGAAGTTGAAGGTGATGAACTAAGTATTGTTAACTTCAGCGATACTGACGACAACATCACAATCACGTTCTCTGAGATCGACAGCAATGATGACGATCTGAACAACGATGGCGATGCTGTAGATACTCTGAGTGAAGTTGATGATGGTGTTGATTACAACGGTGACGGTGATATGGAAGATACCGGCATCACTGAAAACCTCGCATTCACTTACACTGCTTCTACAGGTATCAACAACGTAACTCTGGATGCTGTAGGCGCTAACGCACCAACATTGGAAGCAGACTCCACTTGGACCTTCAATATGGCTGGCGCTGCTGCTGGTTCAACACTGACAATCGGTGATGGTGTAACTCTGGAGCCAGGTTCTAACCTGACAATTAATCTAGGGGATGACACTACTCTTGTTATCGATGACAGCGTTGATCTGACAGGTGTTAACCTGACAATCACAGGTAATGGTGGTGTTCTTATCCCTGCTGGTCAGACACTAACTCTGACACCTGCTCAGGTAGTAGCTATCCCTGGCAACATCTACGGTGAAGGTACGCTGATCGTAGACGGCAATGCTGATGATCTGGCTGCAGATTGGGCTGATAACGTTCGCACATACAATGTTGATCTGTCTCAGGTTGATCTGACTGCAGCAGACGGTGCTGACAATGTTGCTACAACTGATGACCAGTTGGATACTACGCTGACTGCAGCAGGTCCTCTGGACGATGATGGTAATGCTCCAGCTGATGATACTGGTTACACTGTGACTGGTTCCGGTAATGTTGATGTTGTAATCGGTTCTAACCTGGATGATTCATTCACTCTGGGTGCTGGTGATGATACAGCTACTGGCGGTACAGGCGATGATACATTCAACGTTGATGCTGGTACTGACACAATCACTGATCTAACAGGTGATGCAGTAGATGGTGGCGCTGATGACGATGCGCTGGTTGTTTCTGCGGGTGCTACAGCAGATGTAACAACAGTTGGTTTTGTTGCTACAGCTGAAACATCAAATGCTGGTACAGCTACGATTACTGCTGCTGACGATGCAACTGTTGATATGACAAATGCATCAGGCCCTAACGGCTACACAGTAGTAGGTAGTTCTGCAGATAATTCTGCAAACACCCTAATCGGTAGTGCTTTCGCTGATACTATCAATGGCGGTGATTCAGCAGCTAATGATGCTGACGACGTTGATACTCTGTCAGGCAACGCTGGTGGTGATACCTTCCAGTTCAATGTAAATATGGGTAATACAACGTCACTGGCGTTGAATACAACTCAAGTGAACGTTGACCGCGAAGAAATTCAAGTGACTGGCGTAGACTCTGCTGCTGGTAGTGGTGATGAATCCTTGGCAGTGAACTACACCATTAATGGTGCAGCTCTTTCTGTAACTGTAGATCTGAGCGCAACAGATGTTGAATCAGCTTCTGCAATTGCAGCCGCTATTGCTTCTGAACTACAGACCAACGGATCATTCATTAGCCAAGCTATTGTTGACCCAGGTGATAACACTAACGTTATCGTAACTGCACAGACTGGCTACGACCTTGAAATTACTGGTTTTGCGGCTGAAACTGGCTTCACAGCAAATCCGACTGCTGCCGTTTCTGAAGGTGTTGACGTTGCTCAGGTTGTAGAATTGACTGCGACTGGTAACCCAACAACTGATGATATCTACTCCGTACTAGCAACACTGAATGGTGGTGCAAGTATTGCGGGTCAGCATACGGCAATCGGTGGTGATGAAGCAGATGAGGTAGTAGACGGTATTGGTGGTGATTTCAACGCGAATGCAGGTGGCACTACAATCGATGTAACTGACATTGATGCTGACGGCGTTGTCATCTTTACAGATGAAAATGCTGACAACGGTGGCTTCACATTGATTACTGATGTGACTGCTGCATTCGGTGGTTCAGGTGCGTCTAACAACGCAGGTGATCACACTACTGCTGATATCATCACTGACTTTGTGTCTGGTACCGATAAGGTTGAGTTTGTAACAGCTACTGATACAAACTTGGGTACAGGTTCTGGGGCAAATTACCTAGAAGCTGCTGAAGTTGCTGATGAAACTGCTGCTGATGCAGC
Organism: Neptuniibacter sp.; assembly: GCF_024231755.1. Lineage (GTDB taxonomy): Bacteria > Pseudomonadota > Gammaproteobacteria > Pseudomonadales > Balneatricaceae > Neptuniibacter. The sequence goes on along the minus strand of NZ_JAAEQH010000333.1, from coordinate 17,773 downwards.
TGCTACAACAGCGTTTGGTAATAATGCAGGTACACTGCAGTACTACTTCACTTCTGTTGCAGATATCGATGGTAATGCCGCTGCTGACTTCGATAGCGACGGTGATAATGCTGACCAGTTCGGTATGTTGTACTTCGATGCAAACCTAGACGGTAACATTGACGGTGTTATCCTGCTGACAGGTATCGATTCCGATAACTTCTCAGCGTTCGATATTATCGCGTCTTAAGCGGTTATATCTCTTAATTGAACCGGACCCCTTATGGGGTTCGGATTCTGCTAAACCCGCGTGGAAACATGCGGGTTTTTTGTATATAGGAGTTTAAATTGGCAGAAAATCAGAAACATATCATCCAGCCAGCGACAGACAGTAAGGCTGGTTTTGCAAAAAATCCAAGTTTGAAATTCAGCGAAAAGATAGCAGCGGTTCCCGTGACAGTACACGAGCTCGTTCAGGCGTCGGGGGCCTTGCCTCTTGCGATCGCAAAGTTATCCGATACGCGTTATCAGTTAGTTGCGCTACTTGGTCTTGAACCACAGCAGAACCTGGTGTTACAAGAAAACGGTAACTGGCGAGCATTTTATGTGCCTACAGAGCTTAGGTTGTATCCGTTTGGTTTTGCGGCAGTAGAAAGTTCAAATGATGATCAGCAACGTTACGCTGTGTGCTTTGAAAAGGGTTCAGATCTGTATCGGGATACCCCTAACGAAGCTGCTGGTGAGAGTCTTTTTTTCGATGATCAAGGTAAACCGACAACGCAGTTTGCAAAGGTCATTGAACTGTTAAAACAACATAACCAGGCACTTAATATTACTGGTCAGGCTGTTACGGCCATTGCTTCAGAAGGACTGCTGACTCCGTTCCAGCTACCAGATGACGGTGATGGAATTAAAGGCATCTATAGAATTAATGAAAAGGCACTTAACGCATTAGATAAAGAGGCTTTAGAAAGATTACACAAAACCAATGCTCTACCTGTTGTGTATGCGCAGTTATTTTCGATGCACAATCTTAGGTTGCTGACCCGCCTAAAAGAGATGCATGCAGCAGCTACACCGGATGAGTCATTGCTGGAAGAATTGTTTGGTGACGGTGGAGATAGCTTAAGTTTTGAATGATATTGCTTGACTGCCGCGTCAGTCGTATAATTTCATGCCTTACAAACAGTGCTGTATCGAGGGAAAGAGTTCCTTACGGGTACTAAATACGCTTTACTTTGGCTGCAGTGGTCATTGTAGTGAAGCCGGTAATCCATAGGTTTCCATCTGTTTATGGTGGAAACCTATGGATTTTCTTGTTTATAAGACTAGGCTCTCCCTATATTTACTTTTGTGGGAGGCCAGCCTCTGGCCGATAGGCAAATGCTCACTCAAATGATGAGTCTTTAATAGAAACTTTCAGCATTAAGCTCCTGCAAACCTTATGAATTAGCTATTCCTTCTTGCAGGTAAGCCTTAAACATTGCACGAGTGACTAATTCAATCCATAACGAATTTGGCATAAACGTTTTTTAACTGTTGTATCGAAATTCCTGGCAAATGAGTCACTGTCAAAATACGCTGACTGTTTGGCGTTATGGTGACAAGTTTCCCTTAATTCTGGGGAGAGCTGTTTGCTGATAGCTTCTGCTTTGTCTACATACTCTGTTGCGTTAAACGCGATACCATCGGTGAGATTGAGATTATTTAAAACTGATAACCCCGAGCGTTGGCTCACCTCTGTTCCGCATAAAACCACACTAGGTACTCCCATCCATGCCGCTTCTATTAAAGTAATTCCGGAATGAAGTGGGAAAGTATCCAGGTTTATATCAACGTATTGGTACATTTCCAGATGATTTTCTGGCGGGTTGGATATAAACCTTATCTGTTTAGCATCCACACCTTCTTTGCTAAAGAAGTCTAATAGGTGCTGTTTATGAATCGTATTTGATAACTCCGCACGGCCAAATAGCAACACATAGGTTGTGGATTGTTTTAGCAACTCTGCCCACACTTTCAATTGATCAGCGGTGATTTTCTCTGCAGAAGACATCACGCTAAAAACGACGCTATCCTCTGCTTCTGTCTCACGGAAATACGGTATTTCCTTAGGTTGAGGTAAACAGGTCCAAACATTTGGCAGAGGCAGGGAAGGAGCCCCGGTTTGATCTTCGTGGATAAGATGGGGGTCCAGTATCTGTCCATCCACATCGTCATAATGTATGGGCGTAGGGATGCCAGCCCATACAAGTTGTAAAGGGGATACTCGCCACGAAAATATGCCCACTTGACTGCCCGGCTGTTGGAAGCCATTGAGATCGACCAATACATCGGTCTCTATTTGAGCTATCGCTTTTGCAACTTGATAGCTATCTTTTGTTTTGATTGGAAAGAATGTATCAACTGATTCTTTAAGGCTTCTACGAACAAGGTTTTGTTTTTCGTCATTATCTGAAACATTAAAAAATATAACCTTGTTCCCCTGTTCCTTTAATTTGCTAAAAAATGGAGCGAGGATTTGGCCGATCTTTGGAATGGCAGAAACGCTTAAAAAACCATATGTAAGCCCGCTGAAACTGTTTTCGCCGGGGTACATTGTTAGTTTGTTAAGCTGAAAGTTTTGCTGTTGCGCTTTGTGTTGCAGGTAGTTTCCGACTTGTTGTTGCAGCTCTAAATATTTCTTGTTGTTGTTATATGTATTGGTGTTTGACCTTAAGGATATGTTGCTAATAGTGTCAAATAGTACAATTGCAGGGAGATTAGGTTCTAGTACGTCAAAGTATGATGGTAATTTTGACTGGCTTTCATAATCACACAGCTTTAGTGCCACATTGTTAGCGATAATCACTTGTTCTGCTTTGCTAAAATCTTCACAAGCTACGAACTTCCGTAAATATTTATAGCTTTCTTCATGCTCATTCTCTTCTAAAAAAACATTACTTAACATTATTAAAGCTGCACTGTTTGTTTTGTCATTATCTAATAAGGCAAAGCAGCTTTGTTTAACTTCTGGGTACCTCTTCAGCTTATATGCACAGACAATCATTCGTTCATGGGCACGTAAGTGATCAGGTTTTTCTGTAATAACTTTTTGAAGCCAGTTATAAGTGGTTTGTGTCACGCCAGCATGTTCTGCCGCCATCGCAGCCCCAAAACTAAAGTGAATAATAGTTGGGAAACACTGAGCGGATAGGGCTGCAAGTTGGTAGGCATCCTGGAAGTTTGACTTTTTTAGGTATTTTTCTATGAGCTGAATATATGTATTCGGTTCTCTAAAAGCGTTATCGCTATCAGGCTTAATGCCGAACTCAATGCAGGCGATCTGACCTAATAAGCTAAGGCAGTTTAGATCAGCTTTTCTCTCTTTCAGTATGTTGCTGAGCTTTTGTTTAGCTGAGGCACATTGACCAAGATTAATATCTTTTTGTATAGCCTCTAGCGAACTGAGCGTGCTTTCATTCTGTGCCATTTGAATAGACCTGAACCTTAAATTCCAAGAAAAGCGTTATATGAAAAACCATTGTAACGCGGTAAATTTTATTTATACATTTCCTTAACTGTATCCGCTGATCTTGATCTAAATGGGATGTATATTTTGGATTTTCATAAGTTTTGAGACTTTGGAAAATTGTTAGCTTTTAAGGGAGTGTTTTACTGGCCATACAGAAGCCTCGGATTGACTCAAAGGTGTTTAGCATTTATGTTCGATGTGCTTTGAAATTTAGCGGTTATTTATATATGCAATCAGTCATAGTAGGGCCTTTAAGAGTATACTGGTTGCGTAGATAGTCTTCTGTTTTTCAGTTTCATCAACTTCCTGATCTGATAATAAGCTATGCAAAAAAAAAGAATATTATGGGCTAATTTTTACTGCTTGATGGACCAGTCGAGTGGTGCTTCGTTAGCGGTCCGTCAAATGTTACTCCAGCTGCAAAAACGTGGTTATGAGGTTGAAGTGCTGGGAGCTACAATTTTCGATGCGCCTAGGGGAGCTAAACGACTAGAATCGCACTGGGAACAAATTAAATCCGAGCCCCATATTCAGATTAAAGATGGAACGTTAAAGCATCATATCGTTAACACTAAAAGTAGCAGTATTAGTAACCTGAAAGCTACTGAGATCGACACGCTATTTGGGTTATACCGGCATAAGCTGGACACCTTTAAACCGGACCTTATATACACCTATGGTGGCAAGGCCCATGATTGGTTGTTGCGTGCGGAAGCAAAACTACGTGGTATTCCTATCGCGTTTTATCTAGCCAATGGAAATTATCAAACCGCTCATTGGTGTCGCGATGTTGATCTTATAATGACAGATAGCTACGCCACAGCTGAGATGTACAAACAACGCTCGGACATAGACGTTCAGCCTATTGGGTCCTTCATCGATCCAGGGGAAGTCATAGCGAAGACTCATACACGTGAGCGTATACTGTTTGTTAACCCTTCGCCGGCAAAAGGAGCGTTTCTCGTTGTCCAGATTGCAAAAATGCTGGAAAAAGAGCGTCCTGATATAAAAATCGAGATCATTGATTCTCGCGGTTCGTTGAAAAATATTATCGAAACGGTTCGTAAACAGCTTAAGTTAACAGATACTTGTTTGGAAAATATTATCCAAACGCCTATGACAGATGATATGAGGGAAGTATACCAACATGCCCGTTTAGTGCTTCATCCTAGTTTATGGTGGGAGAGTAGCAGTCGAGTCCTTGCGGAAGCGATGCTAAACGGTATACCAGCGATCATTACTGATAGAGGAGGGCAGCCGGATCAGATTGGCGATGCGGGTATTAAGGTCGATTTTCCAGAAGCGCTGCACGAGGCTCCTTATAATAGGCTAGCCCCAGAACCCTGGTTGCAGCCTATTGTCGCTAAAATTATTGAGCTGTACGACAATGAACAGTTGTATCAGCAATTTGTAGCCCGCGCCTTTGAGTATGGCAGAAAACAGCATCATATTGAGGTAAGCACAGATCGACTGATAGAAGCTTTAAACACCGTGTAGGATTGGGATTCGTTGTGAAGAAAAAAAGAGTTTTATGGGCAAATTTCTATTGTCTAATGGACCAATCAAGTGGTGCATCTCTGGCGATTCGCCAAATGCTTTTACAGCTACAGACACGTGGTTATGAAGTAGAGATTCTTGGAGCGACCATTTTCGATTCGCCACGTGGTGCCATAAAGCTTGAACCACAGAGAGCTAAGGTAAAGGATGCAGAGTATTTTCAGTTTAACGATGGCACCCTAAGGCATATATTGGTGAACACTGAAAGTACTAACATTCAGGATCTAAAAGCTACAGAAATTGAAACTCTTTTTTCACTATATCGGAATAAACTAGATAAATTTGAACCTGATATTATTTTTACCTACGGTGGTAAATCTCACGATTGGTTGCTAAGAGCTGAAGCGAGGCTTCGTGGAGTGCCGGTCCTGTTCTATCTTGCTAATGGCAATTACAACGCGGGAGGGTGGACCAGAGATGTCGACCTGATCATGACGGATAGTTATGCTACGGCTGAGATGTATAAGTCTCGCTTGAATGTTGATGTGACACCGATTGGCTCATTCATTGATCCAAAGGAAGTGGTTGCTGAAACTAATACAAGAGAGCATATATTATTTGTTAACCCGTCTTTACAAAAAGGAGCGCTCTTAGTAGTCCAGATTGCAAAATTGCTTGGTGAACTACGTCCTGAAATTAAACTGGAGATTGTTGATTCTCGTGGTGCAGTTGATGAAGTGATAGAGCTTGTACGACATGAGCTGGGTTTGTCTGCAGAATATTTTAAAAATATCATTAAAACGCCTATGACCGATGATATGCGTACCATCTATCAACATACCCGTTTGGTTCTTCATCCTAGTTTAGGCTGGGATAGTGGGCCTCGAGTTCTGGCTGAAGCAATGTTAAATGGAATACCTGCAATTATTACCGACATTGGTGGCCAGCCAAAACAAATAGGAGAAGCTGGGATAAAGGTAAAATTTCCAGAAACTATACATGAGCCTCCGTTTAACAAGCTTGTCCCAGAAAGATGGTTGCAGGAAATTGTGGAAAAGATAATTGAATTCTATGATAACGAAGCTTTGTACCAACACTTTGTTAGCCGTGCCTTTGAGTATGGCAGAAAAGAACATCACATTGAGCGCAGTACTGATCGGCTGATTGCTGCTTTAGAAACTTTGTAAAATTAGTAATGCTTCTAGTAATTGCACCTAAGAGATGAGGGGTGTTTTATAGAATGATAAAGGCAGTAAAATGACTCAGGTAGTAGTTGTGTTGAGTTCTTACTCTACAGGGTCTACCGCTCTTGTAGGTTATTTGGATAGGCTGGGCGGCTATACCTGTCCTCCTCACCAAATGACCAATGATGAGCGTACACCAAATAGTTATGAGCCAAAAGCCTTGCAGGTTCGTCTTACTCGTTCCGTTGATGAGTTTACCTTCAGGTCGAAAAAAAAGGCCGCTTTTTTTAGCGAATGGTTTAGCAGATGGATCACGCAAGAACAGGAAAAAGCGGCTGAGCTGGGGCTGCAATATATTGTTCTTAAGCATCCGTTACTGGCTTTTTTTATTGAAGAAATAAATGAGTTGTGTTCACCAAAGTTCGTTGTAATTACCCGGCCAGCCAGCAAAATTGAAGCGACTCGATTACGGCGAGGATGGCATAAATCATACGGCCAGGTAGGGGCAAATGTGATTTACCCTATGGTGTATTCGAAACTTGCGGAACATGGGTTAAATGCGTTGTGTATCAGTTTTGAAAGCTTCGCTGCAGATACAGAAATACGTCAGAAACTAATGGATTGGCTCTCTATATCGCCTACTGGGCAACAAATAGAAGACGCCGAAGGTTGGCTGCGATAATCGTTGTATATGATAAAAATTGGATTTAGCCCCTGAGTATCTCTCAGGGGAAACGATTATAAGGGTTACAGCCAACATTATGATCGAGCAAGGTTACTTCTTTGCAACCTTGCAGCCGAAGGACTTTAAAGCCCCGCGTATACTTGAAAGACTCTCTGCAGGTACATGTACAGTAAGCCTTTTAATGCCTTCCTGTTTGTCTGCTTCTTCCTTTGCCCGTGTCACCGCATTTTCTACTGATTTTGTCTTTACGTCATATTTCTCAGCAGCTTCATCAAAAGAAAGCCCCGCGTAAACAACTGCGCGAGCAGCACAAACAACGGCAGAATTGATACGGGTATTGCTAATACCTTCTTCGAACTCTTCAGGGGTGATATTCACAATGTTTCCGATGACCTCTTCTGTTAACGCGCAAATGGTACCAGCGTTTTGCAATTATAAAAACGCTATATTTAGTATCAATTCGTTAAAGCTAACACCTTAATTCCTGTCCGGGGGTAAAGTGTTTTCTTAGGCTATGTTTGGAATAGAACTAGCCAAGATTATAGCTCTATTGATAGGAGGTATTTATGTTAGGAGCTCTGGCAACTGAGTGATTAAATCAACCACAGAGCTGCTTCTCGATTTGCCTTCGCTACTTAAATGAACGGTATTTAGGTATGTCCGGGTGGATTATCTACACGAATCCTTTACCAACGGAACATTTTAATGTAATGCTTTCGGAACAGGTTGCTCTTTTTCAGGGCTAATCTGTTCCTGCATCCATTCAGGCCAGGCATTGTTAGGCCATTCAGCTTTTTTATAATTAGCCATCAAGACATTCAGCCATTGGCGAATTAATAGAGGAGGGAGTTCCAGCGCTGCCAACTGTTCGGGTTCTTCGGCCTTGTCTTTAAAAATTAATCTTATTCCGCCAGGAGGTTGTTGAATATCGAGGCTAAGAGCTAACCATTCGGTTTCTGCTTCGTCGGCAGGGACTGCAGTATCCAGGCCTTGTTCAACACGTTCTGCATGTTTGTTTTGAGCTCTTTGTTGCTGAATACTGTTTAACAGATCACTACGTGGAGTGTTGTCATCCTGTTGCTTTTCAAACCAGCCTGTTACATGTGGGATCAGACGGTTGAGCATACGTTGTGTTAGCCAGATTACACACACTTTATCATCTTTGAATTGCCCGCTTAGCCTGATCCTGTCCTGAATTGGGTCATATTGGGTAGTTACTTTGGAAAGAACAGGGGCTTTTTTTTGCATTTTGTGCTCTTGTTTGGTTTGTGCTCTTGTTTTGACGGCACTCTGTTTTCGACAGCTCTATTGTCTAGCTAGTGCTACAGGCCAGGGATAAATTTGCTCGGAACAGGCCAGACTCTTTTTCGGTTAATGTGCCTGGAGGGTCTGTATGCTTGGCTCAGGTTGATAAAGTAACATATCATGATGCTGGTAAAAAGATAATGAACATGGAGGTTCAATGACTAAGATTATCCATCATGGTGCAGTTGCAGGTGTTACCGGTTCCTGTCATCAGTTATTTGCAGAAAATGATGCCTCAATACTCATTGATTGTGGTTTATTTCAGGGCGCTGAAACCGATTCGCGCGGCCGTAATCAAGCGGTAATAGACTTTGCGTTGGAAGGTGTCCAAGCCTTAATTGTTACGCATTGCCATATAGATCATGTTGGTCGCATACCTTATCTCCTTGCCGCCGGTTTCAATAAGCCTATCTATGCAACGGAAGCTACGGCAAAGTTACTTCCTTTAGTGATCGAAGACGCTATCAAGTTAGGCATCTCAAGAGATGAAAAACTAATAGCCAGGGTTTTACAGCATCTGAAGTTTCTACTTCAGCCTATTAGTTATGACCAGTGGTTTTCACTTGAGGGCATAAATAAAACGAAGTGCCGCTTTCGGGTGGCTGGCCATATCCTTGGTTCAGCTTATCTGGAGTTTGATTGGCAGGGTGAGAGGGTGGTTTTTTCCGGTGATTTAGGTGCCCCTTACACGCCTTTACTACCTGCACCGAAACCTCCTTATCGCGCCGATTGTCTGGTGCTGGAAAGTACTTATGGCGATCAATTACATGAGCAGAGGAGGCAGCGCAGACGAAAGCTTAAGCAGATTGTGGAGCATTGTCTGACTGATGCCGGTGCTGTACTTATCCCGGCTTTCAGCATCGGCCGGACGCAGGAGTTGTTGTATGAAATTGAAGATATTACCCATCGCTCTAAAGCTGACTGGTCCGATCTGGATATCATTGTGGATTCGCCACTTGCTAATGAATTCACCCAGCATTACCGAGAACTGCAGCAGCTTTGGGATAAGGAAGCAAAAAGAAAGATTAGTTTAGGTAGACACCCTCTATCTTTTGAGCAGCTGATAACAATTGACAATCATTCTGATCATCAGCGTTTGGTCCAGTATCTTAAACGCTCGGCCCGGCCGGTAATCGTGATTGCTGCAAGTGGGATGTGCGTAGGCGGACGTATTGTTAACTATCTTAAGGCGCTCCTACCTGATCCACGTACAGATCTGCTATTTGTTGGCTATCAGGCAATAGGTACACCGGGAAGGGATATTCAGAAATATGGTCCGCGTGGAGGTTATGTTTTTCTTGAGGGGGAGAAAATTGATATCCGGGCTGGTGTGCATACGATTTCCGGTTATTCTGCGCATGCGGATCAGAAGGATTTGATCAATTTTGTGAAGAGAATGCGAGTGAAACCACGTGAGATTCGTTTAATTCATGGTGATGACCGGGCTAAGCAGGTTTTAAAGGAAAAATTAGAGCTTCTCTTGCCAGATACTAAAGTCTGGGTGCCAAGGGAATAAGAGTTTTACGGTAAACACTGTGGTTTTTAGTAGGGCTATTGTTTGTGCTACGAAGAAAGGGTGTGTGGGTTATTTTGAGATGATTGATCTTATAAAGGGGGTAAATACTTCATCAATCAGCGCATTTCGGTGCAATGATGCAGGGCGTAAAAGGACGAAAACAAAGTTGCACGATCCTTGTGCGATATGTTCATTTACCAATAAATGTTTTACAACTCTCACTAGAGTGGGGCAAGCCGCCTAACCTCTAGGGGTATACATTTCAATGAATGTAGAACCTTGTCCGTAAGTAAGAAAGGGTTTGAAATTTTAATGAGAGCTTGCACAGTCCGTGTGCGCATACTCTCATGCTACATATGACCTATATAGCGGCGCAATTCTACCACTGATCAAACCCTCAACAAAGTGCCTAGATCAAAAAATCACCAGAAGTATTATAGTGTTGTAATACTGCTGGAGCATGGTTTATGGACTCATAAGTGCATTAGCAGGTCGTTACTGGCTGAACCGCGCTTGAGTCGGCGGGAAAATTCGGGTGATTTCCATTTCACCCGAACCAGGGATCACCGATTGGCAAAGTACATTGTTACTTCGAAACCAATACGCAGATCGTTATAGCTAGGTTTTGACCACTTCATATTGCATCTCCTGCTCTTTGAGTAACTATGAATATAGATGTGAAGAGCAGATATGTCGTATTAATAATATCTACATGGGTGATAGGTTAGTTCAATGATTACTTGTATCAGGTTAGTTACGAGCGAGTATCCGCGGATATTAGTTGGCACAGAAAGCTGCCATAACTAAGTAGCTTCAAGCTTGAATGGTCCGTAGTAAAAGTATTGCGTAGTACGAATTGCTTAGCAGTGAAATGAAACAGAACGTTGTGTGAGCTGTGGGATGGTGGGCCTTCCGGGACTCGAACCCAGGACCTGCCGATTATGAGTCGGATGCTCTAACCAACTGAGCTAAAGGCCCCCAAAATTGAGGTGGCCCATGATACCGGCAAGGAATCATGGGCACAAGGTTTTGATTTAAAAGTATTTACTACTCGTCCAGGAAGCCGCGCAGGTGTTCAGAGCGGCTTGGGTGACGTAGTTTGCGCAGGGCTTTGGCTTCGATCTGACGGATACGCTCACGGGTAACGTCAAACTGTTTACCAACTTCTTCGAGAGTGTGGTCGGTGTTCATTTCGATACCGAAACGCATACGCAGTACTTTAGATTCACGTACTGTCAGGCCTGCTAGAACCTCACGGGTTGCTTCGCGCAGACCTTCGCCTGTAGCGGAATCAACGGGTGAAGAGATGGTAACGTCTTCAATAAAGTCACCCAGGCTGGAATCTTCATCGTCACCGATTGGCGTTTCCATTGAGATAGGTTCTTTAGCGATCTTCAGAACTTTGCGTACCTTGTCTTCCGGCATCTCCATACGTTCTGCCAGCTCTTCAGGAGTAGCTTCGCGACCCATTTCCTGCAGCATCTGACGGGAGATACGATTCAGTTTGTTGATCGTTTCGATCATATGAACCGGAATACGGATAGTACGTGCCTGGTCGGCAATAGAGCGAGTGATCGCCTGACGAATCCACCAGGTTGCGTAGGTGGAGAACTTATAACCACGGCGATATTCAAACTTATCAACCGCTTTCATCAGACCGATGTTGCCTTCCTGAATTAGGTCAAGGAACTGCAGGCCACGGTTTGTGTATTTCTTAGCGATAGAGATAACCAGACGTAGGTTGGCTTCCACCATCTCTTTCTTCGCGCGGCGGGCACGAGCTTCACCGATCGACATGCGACGGTTAACTTCTTTAATCTCTGCCAAACTAATGCAAGTGTCATGTTCTGCTTGGATCAGTTTTTTCTGTGCACGTTTCAGTTCAATCAGGTTAGTCTTGATTGCGCGGGAGTAATCTTCGCCCGAATCAATAACCGTTTTAAACCAGTCTGGGTTGGTTTCATTGCCAGGGAATTCTTTTATAAATACCTTACGTGGCATTTTTGCGCGCTGCGTACAGATACGCATAATCGTGCGTTCCTGGGCGCGAACGTTATTGATGGTGCCACGAATACGTTCAACCAGTGCATCATAATAACGCGGTGACAGTTTGATCGGAGCGAATGCTTCGCTAACAGCAATTTGGGCATCGCCAAATGCTTTGCTGTCTCGGCCATCTTTCTCTATAGCGGCATAGAGCGCTTCCAGAGCGTCGCGTACAAGACCGAAGCGACGAGCGGCTTCTTCTGGGTCAGGGCCTTTCTCTTTTTCGTCTTCGTCATCCTCATCATCCTCTTCTTCATCACCGGTAACTTGAGCGGCAGGAGGGATGATTTCGTCATCATCAGCGTCAATATAACCACTGAAGATATCACTTAAACGGCCTTCTTCTTCTATGGTCAGGTCGTAAGCAGCAAGAATGGAGTCAACTGTGCCAGGGAAGCAGGCAACTGCAGACATAACTTCGCGCAGGCCTTCTTCGATACGTTTGGCAATGCTGATTTCGCCTTCACGGGTCAGCAGCTCAACTGTACCCATCTCACGCATATACATACGGACTGGGTCAGTGGTACGGCCAGCATCGGATTCTACTGCTGCCAGTGCGGCAACGGCTTCCTCGTCTGCTTCTTCCGCAGAATCACCCTCTGTCATCAGCAGTGTTTCTGCATCCGGTGCTTCTTCAGACACGGAGATACCCATGTCATTGATCATGCGGATGATATCTTCTACCTGATCGGGATCTGCAATATCCTGTGGCAGGTGGTCATTAACCTCTGAGTAGGTTAGGTAACCCTGTTCTTTACCGCGGGCGATCAATTCCTTAAGACGAGACTGCTGTTGCTGAGAAGTATCGGACATAGGACCTGTGACTTGATGAAAAAATAGATGAAAATTCGAGCAGGCCATTATAGCGGCGACGCAGCTATTTTGCTAGGAAAATAGGCTGGGTGCTCAAAGCTCAATTACAAGTTAAAAATAGACTATTTTTCAGCAACTTGCTGAATATTTAAGTAAGTCTTAAGAGCTAAATGAGGGCGTGGTGCAGTTTTTCAAGCATTAGCGGGTAATTTATTGCCTTGAACCGGATTTTAACTGGTGGAGTTGCTGCATTTTTTCCACCAGGCGTACCTTTTCTTCGTTGCTGAGTTGATGTTTCTTCTGTAGCTCAGAAATTTCGAAGTTCAGGGCCTTTTCAGTAAGACCGTGCTGAGCATCTTTAAGATATTGGCGTGCTTCATTCTCGGAGTGGATCTCCAGTGAGGTGGAGATCTCATAGAGTTTGATAATGGTATTAGATAGTTCACTACTCTCGCGCCAATCAACCGCCAGTTGTCCCAGCGATGATTTAGGATTTTCTTGATAATAATTAACCAGCTGTAGCAGAACTTTTATATCTTGTTCAGTCGAATCTGAAAGGCCTTGAGGCAGATTAAACTCAGTCGCCAGTTGCGGGTAGTGCAGCAGCAGAGATGTGATTTTTTCAGCGAAGGTCAGCTCGGTATTTTTTGTCGGACGAGAGAAAGGCTTGCGGCCCTGATTATTTTGGAACCGCTTTGGTGAGCTGCTTTCATGACTGCTTTGCTGGTTGTATTGATGCCCGTGGAAATCATCATAATCGCCAGCAGGCTCAGAATAGGATGTATCTGCTGGGTAGTAGTCATACTCTGATATATCTGACGGCTGGGTGTCGGTCTGACTCATTTCACGGCTGGATTCTGCCGGCTTAACAGCTTGATGGAAATTGACCGTTGTCTGGATCTGCTCCAGGGATAGATGAGTGATGTCGCAAATTCGATCCAGCATCATCTGTTGTAGCAAGCTAGGTTTCATCGAATTGATGGCGGGAAGCACTTCTGTACTGAAGCGGGCACGCCCATCCATGCTGTCCAGGTCTGCATCTTCCGAATAACTTTTAAAGAAAAATTCAGAAAGTGGCAGAGCTGTGTTTAATCTTTCGGTAAAGGCTTCTTTGCCTTCCTGTCTTACCAGGCTATCGGGATCTTCTCCGTCAGGTAGAAAGAGGAAGCGGGCTTCTTTTCCATCTTCAATAACAGGCAAGGTGGTTTTCAGAGCGCGCATCGCAGCTTCGCGACCTGCATCATCGCCGTCGAAACAGAAAATCACTTCTGGAACCATTTTGAAAAGGCGTTCCAGGTGTTGGGCTGTGGTCGCGGTACCGAGTGTGGCAACAGCATAGTGGATGTCGTATTGAGCGAGTCCTACTACATCCATATAACCTTCAACAATGATTAAGCGATCGAGTTTGCTGTTGTGCTTGCGGGCTTCATACAGGCCATATAGCTCACGGCTTTTATGGAAGGTAGGCGTTTCCGGGGAGTTTAGGTACTTGGGTTTATCGTCACCCAATACACGGCCACCGAAGGCAATTACCCGACCACGCTGATCGCGGATCGGGAACATGATGCGATTACGGAAACGATCATAACGACTGTCGCGCTCTTCGTTATGAATCACCATGCCTGCTTCTTCAAGAAGTTTGATGGCTTTTTCATCGCCACCACTTAACGCTTTTATTAGGTTATCCCAACCCGAGGGGGCATATCCGATACTGAAGGCTTTGGCGGCCTGTCCGGTTAAACCACGTGACTTTAGATAGCTAACGGCATCGCTGCGATTTTCATTGCTGCGCAGTTGTTCTTCATAGAATTGACCGGCTTCGGTCAGCAGGTCATAGAGCTTTTTCAGCTGCTGGTCTTTTTCGCGCTGTTGTGGGGAGTCGTCTCGTGGAACTTCCATGCCTGCAATTTTCGCCAGCTCCTCAACTGCTTCAGGGAAGTTGAGGTTTTCGTACTCCATCATAAAGCCAAGCGCATTGCCGCCAGCCCCGCAGCCAAAGCAGTAGTAGAACTGTTTTTCCTGATTGGCAGTGAAAGAGGGTGTTTTCTCTTTATGGAAAGGGCAGAGGCCTGAGTAGTTTTTGCCGGTGCGTTTCAGCTTCTGGACACGACCGTCCAGCACATCAATTATGTTGATGCGGGCTAACAGGTCATCAATAAAATGCTGAGGTATTCGTCCGGCCATGGAGTGTGCTGCTGATTATGTTCAGCGGCAGTTTAACCGGATAGCTGGGCTTTTACGAGTTGAGATACTGTACCCATATCGGCGCGACCTTGAATCTGGGGTTTGAGAATCCCCATAACTTTGCCCATGTCCTGCATAGACTGTGCGCCGGATTGTTCTGCAGCTTGTTTTACGAGGCCTGCAATCTCCTCATCGGTTAGCGGTTGCGGCAGGAAAGTTTTAATCACCTCCAGCTCCTGTCGCTCAGCATCTGCAAGATCCATACGTGCCGCTTCTTCAAATTGCGAGATCGAGTCGCGGCGCTGCTTGGACATTTTATCCAGCACCGCCAGCACTCTTGTGTCATCCAGCTCAATACGTTCATCGACTTCGATACGCTTGAGTTCAGCCAGCATCATGCGAATAGTTGCTAAACGTGCTTTATCTTTAGCACGCATGGCAGCTTTCATCTCTGTAGTGATCTGCTGCTTTAGCTCTGACATGGGAGGCCTCTATTTAACCGGATGGGATCTTAAATCTCGTGGATTAGTACAGGCGAACGCGACGAGCGTTTTCGCGAGATACTTTTTTAGCGTGACGCTTCACTGCAGCAGCAGCTTTACGCTTACGAACAGAAGTTGGCTTCTCGTAGAATTCACGACGACGAACTTCAGCCAGGATACCTGCTTTTTCGCAAGAACGTTTGAAACGACGCAGAGCTACATCAAATGGCTCGTTTTCTTTAACTTTTACAGCTGGCATGTTTGAACAAACCCTATAAATTGTTTAGTTAATCCACTTTAAAATACTGCCAATTATCTGCCTACAAAGTAGACGGTTTTATGGCAGGCGCGAAATTCTATTCCTTTACTAAGGTTAAGTAAAGCAGTTAATCAGGTTTTCGGTTGTAGTGTTGGAGCGATGTCCCCATCGCGAACCCTAAAAAGCTCTGTATTAAGAGAGGGACTAGCAATAGTTTAGAGACTTGCCCTGTGAACGTTAAAATCTTTAGCTTTAATATCGTGGTGAGGACACCACTCCAACAAGGTGTATAATGCCGCCATTAATCTTAGGCTTGTGGGTAAGTGATGCGCGTACTGGGAATAGAGACCTCCTGTGATGAGACCGGAATAGCAATCTACGACAGCGAAAACGGTTTGCTGGGGGATGCTTTATATAGTCAGGTGAAAATGCACGCTGAGTATGGTGGCGTCGTACCTGAATTAGCTTCTCGTGATCATGTTCGCAAGCTGTTACCGCTGTTGGATGAAACCTTTAAAAAAGCCGGATTAAAAAAAGGTGATGTGGATGCGGTTGCTTATACATCAGGTCCAGGTTTGATCGGAGCGCTGATGGTAGGTGCATCTACTGGTCGTGCTATGGCTATGGCCTGGGATGTTCCTGCAATAGGCGTGCATCATATGGAGGGTCATCTACTGGCTCCGATGCTGGAAGACAACCCACCAGAATTCCCTTTTGTCGCGTTGCTTGTTTCAGGTGGTCACACCCAGTTAGTTCGGGTTGATGGTATTGGCCAGTATGAGCTGCTAGGCGAGTCTCTGGATGATGCAGCTGGGGAAGCGTTTGATAAAGCAGCCAAGATGATGGGCTTGGACTATCCGGGTGGCCCATTGATTGCCAAGCATGCAGCTCAAGGTGACCGCACCCGTTTCCGCTTTCCTCGTCCGATGACTGATCGTCCTGGAATGGATTTCAGTTTTTCAGGCCTGAAAACTTTTACCTTGAATACAGCGAACGATCATCGTGATGAGAATGGTCAGCTGGATCCACAAACTATCTGTGATATTGCTGCGGCTTTTGAAGAAGCTGTCGTGGATACGCTAGCGATTAAATGCCGCCGTGCCCTACAGCATACAGGCTTTAAGCAGTTGATCATCGCTGGTGGGGTAAGTGCTAATCAGCGTTTACGTGAGCGACTCGAAGTGATGGTGGAGAAAGAACGCTCAAAACTGTTTTATGCGCGCCCTGAATTTTGTACCGATAATGGGGCAATGATCGCTTATGCGGGTTGCCAGCGATTATTGGCAGGACAGCAAAGTGATCTATGTATTGTAACCAAGCCACGTTGGCCTCTGGATACCCTTGAGCCAATTTAAGGCTGTTAATTTAAAGGCGAGGTTCCTGGCCGTGCAGCAGGTTTTGAATATTACTGCGGTGGCTGAATAGTAATAGGGCAGCAATCAACCATAGGGTAAATAGATACTCTGGGGCGGTTAGCCAGATAAAAATAGGTGCAATCAATGCAGTACCTATGGAGGCAAGAGAAGAGATCCTGCCGATAGCTGCGATAAGACCCCAGCAGAGTAGCTGGACAATCGCCAGAGGCCAGAAAAGGCCAATGCATGCTCCAAAGGTGGTGGCGACACCTTTTCCTCCTTTAAACGAGGATAAAGCGGGAAATAGATGCCCGGAAATGGCTGCTAGACAGCAGAGGGACTTTTCCAGTTCGCCTAGCTCAAGCAGCAAACATGGGAGTACGGCAAGAAAACCTTTGCCGGCGTCTCCTAAGAGGGTGTATGCGGCTGCCTTACGCGTGCCGATACGTAACACATTAGTTGTGCCTGGATTGCCTGACCCCTGTTTTCTGGGATCGGGAATATCAAAGGCATGACAGACCAGTACCGCTGTGGGAATTGATCCCCAGAGGTAGGCTAGCAGGGCTAGGCCAATTGTTAGCGTTACTGAGTCGTTCATATGAAATCAGAAAAAATAGTTACAGGTTCCAGAATGGACTTAGTTTACATACGTGAGTTAGAGGTGGAAACGGTTATAGGTATCTATGACTGGGAGCGGGAGATCCGTCAGGTGGTGAATCTGGATCTTGAGATGGCTACCGATATCCGTCAGGCCGCTAATACAGAAGATGTTGAAAACACCCTGAACTACAAATCTGTATCTGATCGTCTGATTGAGTTTATTGAACAAAGTGAGTTTTTGTTGGTGGAAACCATGGCTGAGCAGATTGCTGAACTGGTGATGAAAGAGTTTTCTGTTAAGTGGTTGCGTCTGCGTTTAGGTAAGCCGGGTGCAGTTCCTCAAGCTAAGGATGT
>NZ_JAAEQH010000332.1 GCF_024231755.1 Neptuniibacter sp. | reverse complement strand
TTACGGCTGCTATGAATATCCTCAGCCGGAACAATATCGGCCTCTGCCAGCAATGGCAGAGTTTCTTTAAGGATACGCCCTATGGACAGTGCAAACGTTAGTTGCTGCTTCATAGCTTTATTTATACCTGTAAATTAACCTGGAACACGCTTAATACGCGCCCCTAATAACTGCAATTTTTCTTCGATACATTCGTAACCGCGGTCGATGTGGTAGATACGGTCAATAACCGTATCACCATCTGCAACAAGTGCAGCAATTACCAGACTCGCTGATGCACGAAGGTCTGTCGCCATCACAGGCGCAGCCTGTAGACGTTCGACACCTTCAACCACCGCAGTATTGCCATCAATATTGATCTTGGCGCCCATGCGGATCATCTCCTGCATGTGCATAAAGCGGTTTTCAAAGATAGTTTCTTTTAGAATACTGACACCGTCAGAGACCGCATTCATAGCAGAGAACTGAGCCTGCATGTCGGTTGGGAATGCTGGGTAAGGCGCAGTCGTTACATTAACCGCCTTAGGACGCTGGCCTTTCATATCCAGCTCTATCCAGTCATCACCAGTCTCGATATGAGCACCCGCTTCTTCCAGCTTCTGCAACACAGCATCCAGAATTTTAGGGTTAGTATTTTTAACTTTAACCTTACCTTTAGTTGCCGCTACAGCCGTCAGATAGGTTCCGGTTTCAATACGATCAGCCACCACAGGGAATTTGCATCCGTGGAGTTTTTCAACACCGTTAACAACGATTGTATCTGTGCCGTGACCACTAATATCAGCGCCCATCGCAATCAAGCATTCTGCCAGATCAACGACTTCAGGCTCACGTGCTGCGTTTTCAATAATACTCTGACCTTCAGCCAGAGTGGCTGCCATCAGAATATTCTCTGTACCCGTTACCGTTACCGTGTCAAAAAAGACCCGCGCACCTTTCAGGCGACCATTAGTTTTGGCGTGAATGTAACCATTCTCGACCACAACTTCCGCACCCATCGCCCGCAGACCTTGAATGTGCAGATCAACCGGACGAGAACCAATAGCACAACCACCCGGCAGCGATACTTCTGCTTCACCAAAATGAGCAACCATCGGGCCGAGTACCAAAATTGAAGCACGCATGGTTTTAACCAGCTCATAAGGCGCGACCAACTTGTTGATGGTACCTGCATCAATTTCTACGTTGAGCTTTTCATCAATAACCAGCTCTACACCCATACGGCGTAGGAGTTCCAGCATCGTAGTAATATCGTGCAAATGTGGCAGGTTACACACTGTTACAGGCTCGGAAGCCAGCAGCGTTGCAGCCAGAATAGGCAGTGCCGAGTTTTTAGCACCTGATATACGGACTTCGCCGCTCAGTTGCTCGCCACCTGTAATAATCAATTTATCCATGATAGTTCCGACCAGAAGAGATTAGTTCTGTGCTGCTTCCCACTGCGCAGGCGTGTAAGTCTTGATCGTCAGGGCATGTATTGTACCGTTGGCGATATATTCGTTCAGGCACGCATATACCAGTTGCTGACATTTTACTGGACGCAACCCTTCAAACAGTTCCCCAACAACTGTCACCTGGAAATCACAACCTTCTCCAGCTGTCGTTACGGTACAGTTTTCAAGCTGAGATTCAATAATCTGCTTTACCTGTTCAGCCTGCATCAAAAGCTCCTGATCGAAAAGAAAAATAAGGCGGAAATAATACCGGATTGCGATAAAAAAGGCGATGCCATGCACCGCCTTTATTCAATCCAAACTGAGTTAAATCTGATCTAGGTGAGTTGATTATCAAGACCGACCAGAGAAGCAAAAGACATCATCTCCTGCGGAACATTTCTTGCCTCAAGCTCAGCTCCAACAGAATCAGCGTAGCGTAAACAACACATCCAAAGCGAAAGAGCCGAACTATCAACTGCTGAAACCGCCGAGAAATCCACAACAACAGAACCAGAAACACCTTTCAGTATCCCTTCAAGCTGCTTTCTCATCTGCATGATGACCGGAAACTTAAGCTCACCGGATAGCCCAATAATACCGTCAGATGTTATTTCAGCTTTTGCAGTCATCAGGCTTCACTTTTCCCTGGATCAACTTTTTCCTTCCAATGGTCAATCACTGCACCAACATCACCACGATTTTTTTGCACCATTTCAGCAAACTGGTTTTTAAATGTCAGGCGTAGATTAATCCCGTCAAGCAGAGCATTAACGAGACGCCAGCCATCCTCTTTCTTTTTCATGTAATAGACAATCGAAAACTTTGTGCCATCTGCAGCAAAAACATCGACAGTAACAATCTGCTTTCTCTTATCCGGGCTTTTTTTCTTGGGCGGTACCATCGCGTATTTTTCAATTTGGAAGCCCAATAACGCTTTGGCATATGTTTTCAAAAGCGTTGTCTTAAAAACAGCAGAAAAAGCCGCGCGCTGATCCTTCGATGCCTTACGATAATACTTACCCATAACCAGCTTCGAAATATAATCAAAATCGACCACAGGAGACAGTACAGTATCGATCTCTGCAATCAGTTGACCTTCCTGCTCTTCAAGCAGTAATTCTTCGTTTTCCAGCAACAACAACATATCAGAAGTGGTGCCTTCAATAACCGCACCTGCCTCTTCCCATGTTGCATGCGCGCTCACACTAAGCAATGAGAACACAATCGCCACAAATAAAGCATAACAACGCTGAATCGCTGTTCTAATCATAAAAGTTACTCACTAACCTCGTTAAACAGGAATTTACCTACCAGATCCTCAAGTACTAAAGCAGACTGAGTATCCTCGAAGTAATCTCCATCTTGCATATATTCCTCTTCAGCACCTACTGAAATACCAATATACTTCTCACCCAGCAGGCCCGCAGTCAAAATAGAGACCGAGCTATCAATAGAGAGAAAATCGACATTACCGAAGATCTCCATCTCCACTCGTGCCATCAACTCATCTTTGTCCAAATCGATGTTCTTAACCTGCCCAATCATCACCCCTGACATGGTTACTTTGGATCGTGGTGTTAAACCACCAATGTTCTCAAAACGTGCATAGACCGTATAAGTGTCATCTTTACTAGACATCGTCAGACCACTAACGTTCAATGCGAGACCAACCAATGCCAAAATCCCAGCCAGAATAAAGGCTCCTACGCTGATCTCCAGGATCCGCATACGCATACTATAGTTCTCCAAACATTACAGCTGTAAGAATAAAGTCCAGACCTAACACCGCCAGGGATGAATAGACCACTGTTTTAGTTGTTGCCTGACTGATCCCCTCGGAGGTTGGAATACAATCATAGCCCTGAAAAACAGCAATCCAGGTAACAACCAGACCAAACATCACGGCTTTTATCAGGCCGTTCATAACATCATCGTAGAAATCGACTGAATTCTGCATATTGGCCCAGAATGAACCTTCATAAATCCCAAGCCAGTCAATACTCACCAATGAGCCGCCATAAATTCCCACAATGGAGAATATTGCAGCCAGAATCGGCAGACAGATAAAACCTGCCCAAAAACGAGGTGCAATTATCCTACGCAAGGGATCAACACCAATCATTTCCAAACTAGACAACTGCTCTGTTGCCTTCATCAAACCAATCTCTGCTGTTAATGCAGACCCGGCGCGACCTGCAAAAAGCAAGGCTGTAACAACGGGTGCCAGCTCACGCACCAGGCTCAGCGCAACCATCTGACCTACAGCCTGCTCTGAGCCATAATCCACAAGGATGGTGTAACCTTGCAAGCCAAGAACCATACCGATGAATAGCCCAGATACCACAATGATGATCAGGGAAAGTACACCGACAAAATAGATCTGCTTCACCAACAGTGGAAACATTACTGTCGGTTGAGGGCGAGCAACCAGAGCCTGAAAAAGAATCATGCCGGAACGCCCAAACGCGGCCAGCTTATCGATCCCCATACGCCCTAATAGTGCTAGTTGATCCATTTACATACCCCTTTGCAAAAGATCATCCTGATAATCACCCGCAGGAAAATGGAATGGCACCGGGCCATCGGGTAAACCTTCCATAAACTGTTTAACCTGTGGCGATTCAACTTTTCTCAACTCTTCAGGTGTCCCATGGGCAACTACTGACGCATCCGCAACCAGATAGATATAATCAGCTATACCAAGTGTTTCCTGAATATCATGTGAAACAATAATACTTGTATGGCCTAACGATTCGTTTAAACGGCGAATTAAGTTAACCAGAACCCCCATCGCAATTGGGTCCTGTCCGGTAAACGGCTCATCATACATCACGATATCCGGATCCAATGCTATAGCACGCGCTAAAGCCACACGGCGTGCCATACCACCTGAGAGTTCACTTGGCATAAGATCTCTGGCACCACGCAAACCTACTGCATGCAGCTTCATCAAAACCACATCACGAATCATATCTTCCGGTAGTTCCGTATGGACCCGTAGCGGAAAAGCAACATTTTCGAAAACGTTTATATCGGTAAACAGAGCACCACTCTGAAACAACATACCCATACGTTCACGAACATGAAAAAGCTCACGTCTGTTCAAGCGTGGGATATCTTTATCATCAACAAAGATAGAGCCAGATTCAGGGCGTAGCTGACCACCAATAAGTTTTAGTAACGTAGTTTTACCCGTGCCCGACGGCCCCATAATGGCCGTAATTTTGCCACGTGGAATTTTAATATCTACGTTGTGATAGATAGGCCGATCGCTGCGCGAAAAACAGAGCTGCTGGATGTCGATAATGACATCATCAAAATAACTCATAAAATCCATGCATAAAAATAAACAATTTGCTGGTTTCCGTTCCCGTTACAGCCGAAAATTACAGAACAAACAAGCAGTAAAAGTATTGCTAATCCATACCCTTCTATAAGGGGCATAAACCAAGGGGGGCAACTATACCATTTAGACATATAAACGTGAATATTCTGTAACAAGCACCTTCGTACTGATTCAAACGGGTACGCCATTCTGGTTTAATAGCCTCCTTCGAATATCTGGATACCCTGTAAATTTATGTTATACCCGATTCTTGCTCTTCTCTGCGGCCTTGTTTTATTGGTATGGAGTGCTGACCGTTTTGTAATTGGTGCCGCAGCAACTGCCAAAAACTTCGGCATGTCTCCGATGCTTATTGGCCTGACAATTGTTTCATTCGGCACATCTGCTCCCGAAATACTGGTTTCTATCATGGCCTCCACTTCCGGCGCAGGAGAATTGGCAATAGGTAATGCGCTGGGATCAAATATCGCAAACATTGCGCTGGTATTAGGTATTACCGCTCTGATTGCTCCTCTTCCAGTAAAGTCTGGGGTACTAAAGAAAGAACTGCCATTACTACTCGCGGTCACCTTACTCGCGGGTGTTCTACTTTTCGATCTAAAACTAACTCTCATCGATAGTGCAATTTTGCTGGCAGCATTGGTTCTCTGCCTATATCTATTTGGTCGTTTCCAGAAAAGCGCTGACACGAGTGATGAACTCAATCCTGAAGAGGACGAGGAAATCCCTGAGCTTAAAACCTCGATCGCTATATTCTGGCTAATAGCAGGCCTAACTGTTCTTGCAGCAAGTTCCAGGATGCTGGTCTGGGGCGCGAGCGAAATCGCTTATTCCATGGGAGTTAGTGAGCTAGTTGTCGGATTGACTATCGTAGCTATTGGCACCAGCTTGCCAGAACTCGCCGCATCTGTTGCCAGCGCGTTAAAAAATCATCATGACATCGCTATCGGTAACGTTGTTGGTTCCAATATTTTCAATCTGGTAGCCGTAATGGCTGTTCCAGGTCTGGTTGCTCCTATTGGTATGGACCTTATAGTCCTGCAACGAGACTACGCCGTAATGCTCGGTCTGACCCTTGCTCTGATGGCTTTCGCCCTATGGCAAAAACCGCCGTCAATCAGTCGACTGGAAGGCGCTCTATTGGCTTTTGCCTATGCAGCTTACCTGGCACTGCTATACACTATGACAGTATCCTGATTTAGGTTAGATTCCCCATGTCCCAACAAGTAACTCAACCCGCAGCAAAACCTGATTTTCTACAATCAGCCAAGCGCACCATTACTCTGGAAGCTGAAGCTGTTTCCGATCTACTGCAACATTTAGATCAGAATTTTAATAAAGCCTGTGAGCTTATGCTGAACTGCTCTGGACGAGTTATAGTGACCGGTATGGGGAAATCCGGGCACATCGGGAAGAAGATCGCTGCAACCCTAGCCAGCACAGGAACACCATCATTCTTTGTTCATCCTGGTGAAGCAAGCCATGGTGATCTGGGCATGTTTACTGAGAACGACGTTGTTATAGCGCTCTCTAATTCAGGCGAAACCGCTGAAGTAGTCACTATTATCCCGCTACTGAAAAGGATGAAGGCGCCATTAATAAGCATAACTGCTAATCCAAATTCCAATCTCTCTAAAGCTGCTGATGCTAACTTGCACATTGGCGTAGAAAGAGAGGCTTGCCCTCTGGACCTAGCCCCAACATCAAGTACAACCACTCAATTAGTTTTGGGTGATGCCTTAGCTATCGCCTTACTCGAAGCCCGCGGTTTTAGCGCTGAAGATTTTGCGTTCTCACATCCAGGTGGTAGCTTGGGACGGCGTTTACTGTTGAAAGTCAGTGATGTTATGCACACTGGATCAGATATCCCTTGTGTAACTGCTGCCACCTCTCTCAGAGAATCGCTCCTAGAAGTAACCCAAAAACGTCTGGGAATGACCGCAGTTGTAAATGACAACAATGAATTGCAGGGAATTTTTACCGACGGGGATCTGCGTAGAGCTCTGGATCAGAACACAGACCTGCAAAATACTCCTATTAATCAGGTTATGACCCAAAACTGCACCACCGTTACTCGTGACATGCTAGCGGCAGAGTGCTTGCAGATTATGGAAAGTAAAAAAATTAATGCTCTGATTGTGACTGACGAAGGTAATAAGCCAGTTGGCGCTCTCAACATGCACGACCTATTAAAAGCAGGTGTAATCTGATGGATATAGACGCTTCAATCAAGAACAAGCTGCAAGATATCAGCCTCGCAGTTTTTGATGTAGATGGCATTCTAACCAGTGGCCAGCTTCTGTTCCTACCTAACGGCCAGGAAGTAAAACAGTTCAATACCTTAGATGGACTCGGCATCAAACTACTAATGGGCGCAGGTATTGAAACTGCAATTATCACCGGGCGTAGCTCACCACAGGTACAACTGCGCAGCAAATCCCTGGGGATTACCTATCTGCAACAAGGGCGCGAAGACAAACTGACAGCCCTGGAAGAACTCTGGGCAAAGACCAGCCATAATGCGGCTACAACAGCTTATATTGGCGATGACTGGCCAGACCTATCAGCAATTCGCCACTGCGCATTTGGCGCGACCGTACCCAATGGCCACGCTTTAGTTAAGGAACATGCTGACTGGTGTACCACACGCAAGGGCGGAGAAGGCGCGGGTCGTGAGTTCTGCGAACTTATTCTTGCAGCACAAGACAAACTGGAATCATTACAGAAAAAGTACATGTAGATGCCAGAACTAAGCAGTCGCTTCAGAATTATCCTCGCCGCTATCATTCTGATTCCAATTCTTCTCTATTGGGGCTTTGGGCATACTCCTCAGGAATCTGCCGCAAAAACGAGTCCACTATCAGAAAAAATGGACTACTACGTTGATCAAGCCAACATTCGCGAGTGGAATGAAAACGGCAAATTAAAACGTGAGCTAGTTTCAGAGAGAGTTGAACACAACCCTGCCCTTGAACTGAATCATCTAACCAAACCGAAAAACATTAGCTACCGGGATGATGGCACTCAGATCGTAGTAACATCGCTGGAAGGGCAAACTCTGGATAATAACTCTCGCACAGATCTTGCAGGCGAGGTCAGAGTTCATGATAATCCCTCTTCAGAGAATGGAGCTATTCTGACTACAGAGCAGATCTCCATATACCCTCAACAAGACTATGCTAAAACAGAATATCCGGTGAAAATCAGTACATCGACAGGTCACATTGAAGGGGTAGGCATGGACGTGAATTTCAATAACCGTGTTTTAAACCTGCACTCCAGCGTAAAGGGAGCCCATAGCAATGCGAAATAAATTTTTGCAGTTTTTTGCCATTCTTCTGGGCCTCTATACAGTTCAAAGTTTCGCTCTACCCGATGACCAAGATCAACCCATCTATATATCTGCGGACTCGGCCAGCATCAACGACAACACAGGCATAACTACCTATAAAGGTAATGTCGTTATCAAGCAGGGATCTCTGCTAATTGAGGCTGCGCATGTAGAAATGTACCGCGGAGATGAAGGCGTGGAAAAACTAATAGCTGAAGGCTCTCCAGCTCATTTCCGTCAAAAGCCCCAGCCTGATGATCCCTATAGCGATGCTTGGGGCAAAAATATGATTTATCTGGTCAACACTCGTAAATTGACCATCACCGAGCAAGCCAAAGTAGTTCAGGATAAGGACACATTCACCGGTGAAAAAATTGTCTATGATCTGGATCGTTCCATCGTAGATGCGTTCGGATCAACTGGCGACAATGAAAACAGCAGCAGCGGCCGTGTCAACATGATCATCCAGCCGAAAAAAAACAAGGCTGACAAATAAATGAGCATGCTCGAAGCCCTTCACCTGGCTAAACGCTACAAAGGCAGAGAAGTTGTTAAAGATGTTTCTCTGCAGATCAAGAGTGGTGAGATTGTAGGCCTGCTCGGCCCTAACGGTGCAGGAAAAACCACCTGCTTTTACATGATTGTTGGCCTGGTACAGGCTGATAATGGTCGCGTGGTTATCAAAGGCGAGGATATAACCTCTCAACCTATGCATGGTCGTGCCAGGAAAGGCATTGGATATTTACCGCAGGAAGCCTCTATTTTTCGCAAAATGTCAGTACGCGATAACCTGCTGGCCATTCTGGAAAACAGATCAGACCTGGATAAAAAAGCGGCTATCGAGAAAATGGAAGGGCTACTGGAAGAGTTCCATATCACCCATATCCGGGATAGTCTGGGAATGAGCCTTTCTGGCGGAGAAAGACGCCGCGTCGAGATCGCCCGGGCCTTGGCGACCGAACCCGATTTCGTTCTTCTGGATGAACCATTCGCAGGCGTTGATCCAATATCAGTTAACGATATTAAACAAACTGTTCGACACCTACAGTCCAAAGGGATTGGTATTCTGATTACCGATCATAATGTTCGTGAAACATTGGATATTTGTGAAAACGCCTATATTGTTAGTGAAGGCACTATACTTGCTAGTGGTACGCCTGACCTGATTATGAACAATGAAGCTGTTCGTAACGCTTATTTAGGCGACCAATTCACACTTTGAGCAAAATTGAGCTATCTATGAAAGCAGTATCCTCAGGAGTTCCGCCCGTTAAATTATGAAACAAGCGCTTCATTTAAAAATTGGGCAACAGCTCACTATGACCCCTCAACTGCAGCAGGCAATTCGCTTGCTTCAGTTATCCACGCTTGATCTTCAGCAAGAGATTCAGGAAGCTCT
>NZ_JAAEQH010000331.1 GCF_024231755.1 Neptuniibacter sp. | reverse complement strand
GGCCCGGCCGATACAACCGCGCAATCGCAAACTGCGCAATCTGCCCATTACAGTATAGCTCACTGCGTAGTTTGCGATTGCGAGGTTGTATCGGCCGGGCCGAAACGTTTCAGCCTGGCTGACGCGCGCGTCGGCCTGGCTGACACAGTGTAAACCGCGTCGGCCGGGCCGAAATGAGCAGCCCTTAATGACAAACGCATCGAACCCGCTCTCAGCGGGAGTAGTTTATTCTTAGTAGGTTTATGCATTCTTGATGTTATGCAATCTGCTCGGGCTCTTGGCCGAAGCTGGGTGTTTTACCTTCCATTTAGATGTGCTGATTGATTGGATGAATTGTTAGCTAGCTTGGACTTGGTCATGGACACTCAACAAGCTCCTGGACGAGGGATTATCAATCTGATATTGAACTCTAAGATTGGAATGCCAAGCTGTACCTTCCCGGGTTTGATGTGACCTAATTTATTTCTCTTTACCATGTTATCCCTCCTACTACTGTACTGTTTTTATACTTTCAGGCTATGCTCTCCTCTATACTAATCTCTACTCTATACTGCACCAGTATTACTATACTATACTATACTGATTTCCAGCTTTTTCTTCCAGCGCCTTGGCGTAGTGTCAGGGCCACCCGGTGTCATACCCTAGCAGTGGTCTTCGGGTTGCCCCGCCGCTCCCATGTGTGTGTTCACATATGACGGTCGAAGAACCACTGCAGGGGGACGTAACCAGGGGGCAGATACTGTCACAGATCGCTCAGGTTCTGCCT
>NZ_JAAEQH010000330.1 GCF_024231755.1 Neptuniibacter sp. | reverse complement strand
ACCGCTCATGTTGATAGAGCCTTAAAGCAGGTAGATTATGCTCTGCGAGACCCGCAACTCTCCTCTCACGAGAAAGCACGCCTAGAGCAGCGCAAAGAAGATGCCCTTCAGATTAGAAAATCATTGGAAATGAGGCCTTAAGGCGCCAATCAGATAATAAAAAAGCCCGCTATTGCGGGCTTTTTTATATAAATATTTCTATTTGTTCAGCTGAGCAGAAAAATCCAGCATTCTCTGTAATGGCTTACGCGCGTCAACGATCAGGGAGTCATC
The DNA here is from genome assembly GCF_024231755.1 of Neptuniibacter sp. GTDB lineage: Bacteria > Pseudomonadota > Gammaproteobacteria > Pseudomonadales > Balneatricaceae > Neptuniibacter. Next base: position 15,425 of record NZ_JAAEQH010000330.1, on the reverse strand, counting down.
AACGAAGATTTCGTCTTTACCCGTTTCAAGGGCGTGTAAAACACTTTCCAGACCATTCATAGCCATCCAAGGGCAGTGAGCACAACTACGGCAGGTAGCACCTGAACCACCTGTAGGTGCTTCAATAAACTGTTTACCTGGAGCTGCCTGCTGCATCTTGTAGAAGATCGCTTTATCCGTAGCAACGATAAACTGCTCATTCGGCAGATCTCGCGCAGCATTGATAATCTGGGTAGTTGAACCCACTGCATCAGCCAGCTCAACAACGGCATCAGGGGATTCAGGGTGTACCAGCACTGCTGCGTCTGGATACACTTTTTTAAGATCAAGAATACCCTTCGCTTTAAACTCTTCATGTACGATGCAGGAACCATCCCACATCAACATCTCGATGCCAGTTTCACGCTGAACATACGTACCCAGATGCTTATCCGGCGCCCAGATAACTTTCTTGCCCTCGTCAGCAAGATGTTCAACTACTTGCAGAGCAATACTTGAGGTTACAACCCAATCGGCACGCGCCTTAACAGCAGCAGAAGTGTTAGCGTATACAACTACTTCATGATCAGGGTGCGCATCACAGAAAGCATTAAACTCTTCAATCGGGCAGCCAATGTCCAGAGAACAGGTCGCTTCAATTGTCGGCATCAGTACACGTTTTTCCGGTGTCAGAATCTTTGCTGTTTCACCCATAAACTTCACGCCCGCTACGATCAGCGTATCCGCCTCATGCGCATTACCAAAACGCGCCATCTCAAGGGAATCAGATACACAGCCACCGGTTTCATCGGCCAACTGTTGCAGGATCGGATCGGTGTAATAATGAGCAACCAGACAGGCATTCTTCTCTTTTAGCAGCTTCTTGATGCGCTGTTTGTAGTCTTCCACCTGTTCCAACGTCATATCCAGAGGAAGGTGTTCGTTAGCGAAGTGCTCCTGAATAAGGATGCGTTCTGAAATATCCTGTTTGCTGAACATGTGATGTTCGTACTCATAGTTCTAACGTGAGATGCAGCACCAGTAATAAAAATCGGCTTATTTGATCAAGCTGCACAATTTATCCGCTACTCACCACGGATAAAAGAGGAGCGATATTATACCACAGCTGAAGTGAACGGAAGGAATGTTATATTTTGTGATACCTAATTTGGGGACAGGTTTAAACCTGTCCCTCATACCAGTAACTATTATTGATACCTAGTTGGATCACTCAAACCTGAATCAGCAAAGCCCTGTGCTCGTAGCCTACAGCTATCGCAATTCCCACAAGCCCTACCCTCATCATCGGCCTGATAGCAAGATACAGTCAGACCATAATCCACACCTAAACGGGTACCTTCCTGAATAATCTGCTCTTTAGTCAGATCAATCAGAGGCGTCTCAATCTTGATTGGATCACCTGTTACACCACGTTTAGTTGCCAAATTGGCCATGGTTTCGAAAGCAGCAATGTATTCGGGACGACAATCAGGGTAGCCGGAATAATCCACAGCATTAACACCGATAAAGATGGCATCTGCCTCAAGTACTTCAGCCCAGCCCAAAGCTAAGGAAAGAAATACCGTATTTCGCGCAGGTACGTAGGTTACCGGAATCTCATCGGTTTCCTCTTCCGGTACATCAATGCTGTGATCGGTCAGTGCGGATCCGCCAAAGTCTTCCAGATGTAACCGGATTACTTTGTGCTCGAGTGCTCCTTGCTGCTGCGCAATCTGTTTGGCAGCATTCAGTTCAGTGAGTGAGCGCTGTCCATAGTCAAAGCTCATTACGTAACATTGGTATCCGCGGTCAGAAGCGATCGCCAGCGCAGTCGCTGAATCAAGACCACCAGACAGCAATACCACTGCTTTTTTGGAAGCAGAAGAACTCATGGGAATTTCCGAAATTATTGCAGACGTTTAAATTCTTTAGCCAGACGAACAGCAGAAGAATCAGGATAGTTGTTAATCACCATATCCAAATATTCTGCCGACTTTTTAGTGTCGCCCAGTTGATCGTAGACGATGCCCAGCTTGTATGCCGCATCAGGCGCTTTACGATGATCAGCAAACTTAGTAATCACCTGCACAAACGGCTCACGGGCTAACTCGGGCTTTTGCTCTGCCAGATGAATCTCACCCAACCAGTAGTATGCATTAGGTAAACGTGCACTTTGCGGATAATCTTTGATAAACGCTGTGAATGCTTCAGCTGCCTTAGGGAAGTTACGCTCCCTTACCAGACCAAAAGCGTCACGATATGCCTTGGCATCACTCGGTGTAGCATCTGGTTGAACCAGTGTAGGCTCCGGCTTAGGAGTGGCAGCGGCTACAGGTGAATCATTAGATGAAACAGTTGATGATGCTGTATTTCCTGGATTAGCACCTGAATTAGTACCGGTATTAGCACCAGAAGAAATAGACGAGATACGACGATCCAGATCGCGGTAACGATCAAGCTGCTGTCGCTCCATCTGTTTCAGGCGATGGTTTTGTTGCTCAAGTTGTCCACGCAGCGACCGAACTTCGTCTTGCAGCTGCTGCACAATCATCATCAGTTCACTATTAGATGAAGCAGCATTGTACTGAACCTGGGAATTTACAGTGCCCTGAGCACCATTATTCACACCCAGCTCAATTACAGGGACATCTTCAGCAACAGCACTTGCGCTGATAAAAAGCGCAAGTGCTGCAACGGAGGTTTTACGAGATAAGACCATCACAGATTAGCGAGAAACGTACTTCAGCTCCACGCGACGGTTCTGGCTCCAGCTTGACTCGCTGTGACCCAGTACTGCTGGCTTCTCTTCACCGAAGCTAACAGCTTCAATCTGATTAGCTGATGCACCGTTAACCTGCAGGAAGCGAGAAACAGCTTTCGCACGACGCTCGCCCAGAGCCATGTTGTATTCACGAGTACCGCGTTCATCCGCATGACCTTCCAGAACTACACGAGCAGAAGGATTCGCAGCCAGGTACTGGCCATGCTTCTCCAGGTCATTAAAACCAGCAGATTTAACTACAGCACGGTCAAAATCAAAGTAGAAAACAGTCTGCAGGTTAGCAACTTCAGCCGCAGTCATAGTAGAACCGCTAACGTTACTGCCAGTATTAACGCCCTGAGTAGAACCGTTATTACCACCTGTTGCAGAACCAGTATCAGTAGATGAACCAGATGTACTACAACCTGCTACCCATGCTACGGACAAAGCCAGTGCAACAGCTTTAGTTACGTTGGAAACTCGCATCGATCACTCCTGTAAATTGCTGATTTTCAGCAAAATATATTAATTATATGTAATAGTAATGCTCAAAACTGAACATACGTTAATGTCTATAAACTTTTATTGCAAGTACGGGCTCCACGCAGGCTCCCGCACATCACCACTTGCAGACGGCAGGATAAATCGAACCCCACCATCTAGCGTTACACCACCAAGCACACCACGATTACCCTTCTGAGTTGCATAGAGGATAATACTGCCGTTAGGCGCAATAGTTGGAGATTCATCCAGATAGGTATCAGTAAGTACGTCAAGACGACCGGTTCTTAGATCCTGAACCGCAATATGGAATACGTTATCGTCGCCCCGGTGCACCATCGCCAGGAAACGCCCATCCTGAGTCAATCGACCACGGGCGTTATAGTTACCATCATATGTCACACGCTCAATCTGACGGGTCGGCAGATGGATGCGATAGATCTGAGGTTGTCCGCCACGGTCAGAGGTAAAGATCAGGGATTGTCCATCTGGCGACCAGCTTGGCTCTGTATCAATACCATAATGGTGTGTGACTCTGGCCAGGTTGCGAGAGCGCAGATCCAGAACATACACCTCCGGGTTACCATCTTTGGAAAGCACAAGCGCCAGACGATTACCATCCGGTGACCATGCGGGAGCACCATTCAATCCACGGAAGGACTGAATACGTTCGCGCTTACCCGTAGCAAGATACTGTATATAGATTGCAGGCTTGCCTGTTTCAAACGAGACATAAGCCAATTTGGAACCATCTTTTGCCCAGGCTGGGGACATTAGAGGCTCGCTCTGCTCACGAATAGTAATGGGACGGGCACCATCGGAGTCAGCCATTTTCAGGCGGTACTTAACTTTACCCTCACCAAAACGATGGGCAGTGACATAAACAATACGGGTAGAAAATGCACCACGTATGCCGGTCAACTTCTCGTAAACCATATCGGAGATATAGTGCGCAATATCTCGCATATTGGACTGGTCACCGGAGATACGTTCCGCCAGTAGTCTCTGTTCTTTAACCACATCGTAAAGTTCAAACTCGACCGCTATCTGCTTTCCTGTGGTCGGAATTTGGCGGCCAATAACCAGAAATTCAGTATTACTGACACGCCAATCACGGTAAAAAATCTGATTCTGCTGGGTAGGGAAACTCAGCATATTCTTGCGATCCAGCATGGAGAATAGGCCCGTACGGCCCAAGTCTGCAGAAACGATTGAAGCAATATCTTCAGGCAGGGCAAAACTACCATCCCATGAAAAAGGCACTACTGCCACCGGGGTTGGCTCATCAATACCCTGGGTAATTTCAATAGCCAGATCACTTTCAGCAGCCCAGCTAAAAAGTGAGATACTCAGCGTAAAAAAAGCCACTAGAACTTGAACAATCTTTTTCACTTAATTTCCCTCGATGCCCTTACTACTTAACATATGAGCATTATTTATATCAGTCTCGCAAATCTTCCGGGCGGAAACGTAAAACACGCTTACGGAAGTAACGATCAAACACAACAGGTTCCATATCCTGTAGTTTCTCAAATACCGCAACCCGATCTATTGCTCTAAGCGCATCATTATCAAACCGGGAATCGCCACTAGATTTCGATACATAGCGATCATTTACCCTACCCGAAGGCAATAGATGAACGGTGACTTCGACCACCATTCCGTTACGGGCAGATGGCGAACGACGCCAGTTCCTAGTTATCTGATCAACAATATAAGCTTCATAGCTCATAGCAGAAGCACGTTGCTCTTCTGCCCGCATTGCGGCCTCTTCCTCTTCCATTGCCTTCTGCAATGCTTCGTTACGTCTTTTTTCTGCAGCTGCGGCTTCAAGCTTACGTTTAGCTTCTGATAAACGTTTCGCTTTTTCTTCTTCAGCTTTACGCTTTTTATCTGCCTCGGCTTTTGCAGCGCGTTCCGCTTCTGCTTTCTTACGGGCGATCTCTTTCTGTTTTTTCTGTTCGGCTAAACGTTTCTTCTCAGCGTCAGCCTTCTTCTTTTTCGCTATCTCTTGTTGCTTTTTCTTTTCAGCCGCTTTCTTTTTAGCGATCTCCTGCTGACGTTTTTTCTCTGCCGCCTTTTTCTTTGCTATCTCTTGCTGTTTTTTCTTCTCAGCCGCTTTTCGCTTCTGATCAGCAATACGCTTTTTCTCAGCTTCTGCTTTGCGTCGTTGCTCGGCCTTCTTACGCGCCTTGGCCTCAGCAGCTTGTTTCGCCTGGGCTTTCTGGGTTTTCAGGTCAACAATCTGCGCCTGAACATGACGCGGTACTTTTCTTACCGGATCTTCATGTTCAAACCAGCTCTGTGCCAGCAGCGCAACAACCACAACATGCAGCAGAGTTGCCAGTATTATCGGTAAAAGGTAACTACCTGAACGCAAAATTCCGCCCTACTCCGTTACCAGACCAACACTTGGCGCACCTGCCTGCTGTAACAGCACCATCAGTTGCACTACGGTATCGTAGTTCACATCTTTGTCACCACGTACTAACAGCATCTTTTGTGGATTAGTTGCAAGAACCTTAGCAACACGGTCCTGAACCACGTCAGCGGTTACGGCTTGTTTAGGATCACCACCCACATCGATGTAGTACTGACCTTCAGCGTCAACAGTAACAATAACCGGCTCATTATCTTTATCATCCACCGGTTCAGCAGACGCTTTGGGTAGATCAACATTAACCCCCTGCGTGAGCATCGGTGCTGTGATCATAAAGATAACCAGCAACACCATCATCACATCGATATAAGGTACAACATTGATATCAGAATTGAGTTTACGCTTTTTCTTATGCCGTCTAATCATCAGATAATACCTTAATGATTAGTGCGCAGCAGCGTGCATACGACGATGCAGGATAGATGAGAACTCATCAGCAAAGGTCTCATAGTTACCCAACAAATACTCGACCTGTGCAGAATATCGGTTATAAGCAATAACGGCCGGAATAGCTGCAAAAAGGCCGATAGCTGTTGCGATCAGCGCTTCAGATATACCGGGCGCTACCGAAGCCAAAGTAGCCTGGTGCACATTAGCCAGACCTCGGAAGGAGTTCATAATCCCCCACACAGTACCAAACAGGCCGACATATGGGCTGGTTGAACCTACAGTGGCAAGAAACGGCAGATGGCGTTCCAACTTGTCTTCTTCGCGGGCCAGCGCAACACGCATACTACGCTGGATACCATCCATTACTGCGTCAGGGTCATAGCCTTTTTGTTGAGTAAGGCGGGTATATTCTTTAATACCAGCACGGAAAATATTCTCTGCACCACAGTCTGAATTTGGCTGCTGATTGATCTCACGAAACAGCTGCCCCAGATCAACACCTGACCAGAAACGATCTTCAAAATTACGAAGGGATTTCCGCGCACTGCTTAATACAAAATGACGCTGAAAGATCATAACCCAGGAGATAAGCGACGCCAGTAACAACATCACCATCACTAACTGAACGACAATACTCGCGTTAGCAACCAGACTCCAGATCGACATCTTTTCGTCCACAACACCTTCCCTCTAGCAATCAACCAGTAACACATAAAAATAATCAGAAGTAGGAACCTGTTGGGAGCTAAAAGTTCCGAAAATTTTCATGCCGAAAATTTAAGGGTCAACAATAACAGCAGAAAGGATTAATACAAGAAAAAACCGGCCATAAAGGCCGGCAAAAAGATCCTGTAGGGAGCTTACAATGAAAAATAAATTACGCGCTCTGTTGCAAACCAGTTTCGTGTACTGATTGGCAACGAATACAGCGTGAAGCAGTTGGACAAGCCTTAAGACGACTTAGTTCAATCTCTTCACCACAATCGGTACAACAACCAAAATCGCCTGTTTCAATTCTTTTTAACGCAGCCAAACATTCTGCCACTTCATCACTATGCCGAGCTAATGTCTCAACACTTAACATTAGCTCTACAGAAGCCTCTGCATCATCACCTGTGTCATGCACAGTAGATTGATTAATATCAGGATGTACCTGCTGCTCCAGTTCTTCACCAACTTCCGTTTGTAGCTGTTCTAGTAGTCTCTGTAGCTCATTTTTAAATGACGCTACTTCTGAAAGACTTAGGCTCGCCGTCATGCCACTACCTATTTAGTTATTATTTATTTCTCAGGAATAGTAGACGGCATCTGTAGATATGTATGTTGATCAAGATCAGGTTGCGGAAAAAAACCTTCTTTCTGTATGGTTTATTGATCCAGGTCGGGTTTAGGAATCTGCTGGTTTATCCAGACCGAAGTGACGGTAGGCATGATCAGTTACTACTCGCCCTCGAGGAGTACGCATGACAAAACCTTGTTGAATCAGATAAGGCTCCAACACATCCTCGATCGTGTCACGCTCTTCACTGATCGCCGCGGCCAAGCTTTCAACACCAACAGGGCCACCAGCAAACTTTTCAATCATTGTTAGTAGCATTCTGCGGTCGAGATGATCAAATCCATGGTGATCTACGTTCAACATATTCAACGCCCGATCAGCAATATCGTTATTGATCAGACCATCCCCTTTCACTTCCGCATAATCTCTGGCACGGCGCAGCAGACGGTTAGCAATTCGTGGGGTACCTCGAGAGCGCTTCGCAACTTCACGAGCACCATGATCATCAATCTGAGTACCCGACAGGTTCGCAGAACGAGACACAATGCTAGTCAGGTCATCCACATTATAGAATTCAAGGCGCTGAACAATGCCGAATCGGTCACGCAGAGGAGAAGTCAAAAGCCCAGCACGGGTTGTCGCCCCAACTAGAGTAAAAGGCGGCAGCTCCAACTTGATAGAACGGGCGGCTGGGCCTTCACCAATCATGATATCGAGTTGATAGTCCTCCATCGCGGGATAAAGCACCTCTTCAACATTCGGGCTCAGACGATGGATCTCATCAATAAACAGCACATCATTGGGCTCAAGATTGGTCAGCAATGCAGCCAGATCCCCCGCCTTTTCCAAAACAGGACCTGAAGTGGTTTTAATCTCTGAACCCATCTCGTTGGCGATGATATTAGCCAGAGTCGTTTTACCTAGACCTGGGGGGCCAAAGATCAATGTGTGATCCAGCGCTTCAGAACGCATCTTCGCAGCCTGGATAAAGATCTCCATCTGCTCGCGCACAACAGGCTGGCCGACATAATCTTCCAGGGATTTAGGGCGAATCGCTCGATCCTGCGCTTCCTCTACGGGATTACTCAGTGGCGATATAAAACGATCAGCTTCAATCATTATCTAAACCTTTAACTTAGCCCTTACCCAACCATAGACCTGAGAGCCACACGAATAAGCTCTTCACAACTTGCACCAGCGCCCAATGATTTATGCGCTTGTTCTATGGATTTAGTCGCCTGTACTGGCTTGTAACCCAGCGCAACAAGCGCACTTTCAGCTTCTGCTCTGGAGTCACTGACAGGTTCAAATGATGCCATATCCGGTCCATCTGCAGCAGATAGTTGGAATTCATCGGAAGATTCCAGTCCCAGTGCCTTGATCTTATCTTTCATCTCCACAATCAAGCGCTCAGCTGTCTTCTTACCTACACCAGGCAGTTTCACCAGTGATGCGGTATCACCATCATTCACACAACGCACAAACTCTGAAGTGGAGATACCAGAAAGAATAGTGATCGCCAGTTTGGGGCCAACGCCATTGGCTTTGATCAGTGTCCGAAACAATGAACGTTCTTCACGATCATAAAACCCGTAAAGCAACTGAGCATCTTCACGCACAACAAAGTGGGTAAATAGAGTTACCTGCTTACCGGTTTCCGGTAGGCGATAAAAGGTATTCATCGAAGCTTCTACCTCGTAGCCAACACCGTTTACATCTATCACCAGTTGCGGTGGAAGCTTCTCTAGCAACTCACCTTTTAATCGGCCTATCACTTATTCTTTCCTTTTTTCAATTTTTTCCAGCTTGTGGCCCGCAATAATAAATTCCGGGAGCCTCAGATCAGTAAACATCGCTGCCATTCGCAGAACAAAGATGATCGTCATCGACGTTAACGCCACTATCTGGCCCGGCATATCCGGCATATATTGCTGTAAAGAGACATAGATAATTGCGCCAACCAATGCACAAGTAGCATAAAGCTCACCGTCACGTTGCAGAATCAGAGGAATCTGCCCGGTCAGAATGTCGCGGATCATGCCTCCGGCACAACCTGTGATAACAGCCATCATCACAACAATCAGCGGCGGAAGATCCAGAGCTAATGCTTTTTCGGCCCCTAAAACTGCAAACAGGGCTAACCCCATCGCATCCAGAACCAACAAAGTTCGCCTTGGATACTGAATGTAACGACACACAACGAAAGCAACGACCGCAGAGATAATCGCGGTCCACAGATAAGATGTATCAGCGATCCAAACCACAGGATGGATATCCAATGTTATATCGCGGATCGTTCCTCCACCCAAAGCAGTCACAATAGCCAGAACAACGACACCGAGAATATCCAGACGTTTACCCTGCGCTGCCAAAGCACCAGCAGTAGCAAACACGGCCACACCAATAAGATCCGCAATATAGATAAAGTCGCTATAGCTCATATCAGTCATGGGAGCTGCTGACGCCTCCAACTGGCATTACGATTAGTCATTGAACCCGCTGTTTTAATCAGACTGTTACGGGTATGAGCATGACAAAGGGCTATAGCAAGGGCATCTGCAGCATCAGCCTGAGGAAGACCAGGCAGCTTGAGAATATGTGCAACCATATGTTGCACCTGGGACTTGTCTGCAGAACCTTTCCCTACCACCGATTGTTTTACCTTACGTGCGGCGTATTCATAGACGGGAAGCTCCGCATTAGTGCCAGCAACAATAGCCACACCCCTTGCCTGACCAAGCTTGAGAGCTGAATCCGCATTACGTGCCATAAACACCTGCTCGATCGCAAATTCCTGTGGGCAGTAGCGCTCGATAACCTCGGTGACTCCTGCATAGACCTGCTGCAAACGTTCTGGCAGTTCTTCACCTTTAATACGAATACAACCGCTGGCAACATACTCATTCTTGTTACCTACACAATTGATCACACCGTAGCCGGTGATTCGGGAGCCTGGGTCAATTCCTAAAATTAGCATCAAACTAAATTACTGGTTATTTATACAGGCAAGCATACAGTAGTGCTTAAAAATTAAAAAGCTCTAATCTCATTTGCTCTTCAAACCGCCTGCTCACTCCAGTCAAAGCTTGTAGCTTTACCATCACGAACAGACTGATACCAACCCGGAGCATCAATTACATCGCCAATCTCATCTAATGGGGGGTACGCCAGGCCATTATCGCGGCAGAATTTAGCCAGATCACGATTGCCCCACTCAAACAAGCAGCGGCACATCTCCTTCTGTTCAAGCCTCGGCTGATCATATAACCCTGCCTGCAGACGTTGGTGCTGAGCTTCAACAAGAATAATACCCGCTGCCGTTGAAACATTCAGGGAACTAACCATACCCATCATCGGTATAGTGACATGCGCATCGGCCATATCAGAGGCTATATCACTCACTCCTTGCTTCTCTGCTCCCATCAGCACAGCACAAGGCTGGGTATAGTCAAAATCACGGTAATCAATCGCTCTATCCGAGAAATGAGCCGCTACCACTTTCATTCCCTGAGCCTTCACCGTTTCTATAGCCGACACCACATCATGGTGCTGTCGGGTTTTGACATAAAAGTCACTGCCTTTGGCTGTTCCGCGGTAGGTACGGTAACCCTCTTTAGGCACAACTGTGTGAACAGAATGAATACCCACCGCATCACAGTTCCTGATCAAAGCTGACAGATTACGTGGTTTGTTCACCTGATCGGCGATCAAAGTCAGATCGGGTTGGCGGCGATGTAAAACCTTAAGCAGCTTTTCGGTACGTTCCGGAGTCATAACTTGAAAATCTTTGATAGAAATTGGGTATTTGGTAGCAGAAAGTTAGGCAGCGCGAACAGTAACAGAGTTGATTAGATCTGTGTAATAATATGCGCCTCGTTTTATACCTTATGAAATCAAAGATATGACTGACCTACCAGCAATTATTGCTTACCAGGGCGTACCTGGTGCTTATTCCCACCTTTCCTGCCGTAAGGCGCATCCAGAACTGGAGGCACAAGCCTGTGCAACCTTTGCGGATGCGATGTTTATGGTAGAGCGTGGTGAAGCTCGCCTAGCAATGATTCCACTGGAAAACTCAACGGCAGGACGAGTTGAAGAGATCTACCGCTTAATGCCTAAAACCAAGCTACACATCGTGGGCGAACACTTTGAACCGGTCAGCCACTGCCTGCTGGCCGCTAAAGGCAGCAAAGCAGAAGATCTGAAAACCGTCTCATCTCACCCGCAGGCGCTAGCCCAGTGTGATGGTCATATCAATGAGTTAGGCTTAACTCAAATCGCCAGTCTTGATACCGCAGGTGCTGCTGCAGAACTCAGCGAAACCCCTCAACCGGGTCACGCAGCGATCGCATCCAGCCTAGCGGCTGAGCTATATGATCTGGAGATCATCCGCGAGAACTTCCAGGATAAAACCGGTAACACAACTCGCTTCATGATTCTGGCCCGTGACAGCCATATGCCAGAACTGGATCCAAACATCCGCTTTATGACATCGCTGATGTTCACAGTACGCAACATCCCAGCGGCGCTATATAAAGCGCTGGGCGGTTTCTCTACCAACGGCGTAAACATGCTGAAGCTGGAGAGCTATATGGCTTCCGATACCATGACTGCTGCCAGCTTCCATCTGGATGTCGAAGGCCACCCGGATGAGAAAGCGATGAAATATGCGCTGCAGGAGTTGGATTTCTTTGCCAAAGAGGTTCGCGTGATGGGGACCTATCCTTGGCATCCGTTCCGGATGCAGAAAGATCAAATTATTGAGTAATTAAAGGGGCTTCGGCCCCTTTATTATTTCCCGTTGTTAGTCATGCCTGAGTTTAGGCTGATACCCACAAAAACATTAGTCTTATTGGCTTAGTCTCTTAACCGGAACTGATCTATAACTGACACTGGATCAAATTTGTTCCAATTTTCAAAATATAAAAACTCTTAAAGGTCGGTTTAGCTCTGTCTAACACTCGGAGAAAAAGCGCTACAGGGTTTTAAGAGGGAGAGATGGAGCCGGCGTAAGGATTCGAACCTCTGCGGTAAGGGACGCATTACCATCTTTAAAAACCGGCTTTGTAACTATATCTACGATAAGCCCTTTAAAGCAGATCACCAGTTTAACTAGAAATATGAAAAATGATCTATTAACTACAAGTTAGAGTAAAATCATGTGTTAACAGATCAGTGAAATATTATGAAAAGCCTCACTGCACAGTGCCCTCTGTGCCAAAGAACATTAGCTTTGACATTCCATCACCTGATTCCCAGAAAGGTTCACCGTAGAAGTCATTTTGCTAAACGATATAACCGTGATGAGTTAAATCGAGGCATCAACATTTGCCGTGGCTGCCACACGGCAATTCATCGCACTTTTGACGAAATGACACTGGCCAAAGAGTTTAATTCACTTGATGCGCTCTTAGCGTCACCCGAGATACAACGTTATATTGCTTGGGCATCGAAGCAGAAAGCCTCAGCAAACCCTTAATACAGGGGTACATTACTAGAGAGGTACACAATTACAGAGGTAAGAGGTAAATTGCATGAATTTGATGTGCTTAAAAGGCACTTTGGGCAAAAGCAATAGCCTTCACCCAATTAGAATTATCCTAGACGGTTGAGTAAGTCAGCAAACAAGTTGTTTTCACGTGTTAAAGCCTCATCGATAAAGGCTAGCAACACATATCTTTAGTGATGTTTATTGTATATGCGATCTAGTTTATGAAGGAATTCATCAAACTGCGTTCTTTTCGCAAAGTCAGCCTGGAATTTATTGTGAAAGAAAAGATTCAGCTTAACCTGTGAATCAAGCAAAGTAAGGGTATAACCTTCCTGATCATGCTTAGCTTGTATACCTGAGTATATATAGTGACCATCTCCAAGCTTCTCACCATGATCCAAAATGCAGTGAAACACACTAAGTGTTCTCATCACGTCAACTTTAAGCTCGTTATCAATCATTAAGTTCTAATCCTGTAAAAAAAGGGGCTTGGCTAAGAAGCCAAGCCCAAATTGAGAACAGCTGTAAGGGGCAATCGGGTGATCTTGAACTGCTTATTAAGAGAAGATGCATTCCTGATTATTCAATCAGGATCTACAACCCGGACATAACGGTAGTAGATCTGAAAATACATCCTTAACAAAACCAGAAGGTTATGGCTTTGTACTGAGGCAAGCTAATTACCTAGCCCCCTATTAATCCAGCGTCCTTTCAAGAGTCACTATTGTTACGCAACGAGTTACTGAATAGATCACAGGGAATTAAGCAAGCTTTCAGGCATAGAAACAGCGTGTTGCCACGCGACCCCAGTGGTAGACATTTCTGAGCACAATCGGACTAAGCCTGAATCCTCTTACTTACTTCTATCAAAAAGCGTGATGAAGCCCGCATTTCTCACCAAAGATCGTCTCGACTACTTTGTTTCTGGTGCTTGTCTGAAATACTTCTCGTAAAGCTGATGTGTGTACCCTGCCTGCTTCAATTGTTCTAATGCTTGATAAAACTGATAAGCCACTGAGTTTGTGTCTATTTTGGTGTAAAAGTTATCAATACTGATTGCTTCGTCGGGGGAAAAATTGGGGTTTGGATGTTCTGAAAAGAGTTTGGATTTACGGGAAAAACCTATGTACATCGGTATAAACACTTGGTTTATTGCGTTGGGATGGATCTTTATCCCGATCTCTTCATAGCTCTCTAAGGAATTAACTTTCTGATAGTGCTCCACTATCTCTATGTCAGCAATGTAAAAGTCACCTCTACCTGTTTTTAGTGCTTCGATGACCTTATCCATCGAAAGCTTACCCATCTGTGAGATAGTTATCTTGGGATAGATTTGGTCCCATTCGAGTTTGCTGCTTGATAGTTCAACCATAAGCCTTCCTTCAACTTCATCTAGCGATTTGATTTCAGGACGGTTATTCAAAGAAATGAGGACTTCTTTTGTTTGGAGGCCATTGGGGAGAAAGTAAATATAGCCTGTTCTCTTTTGTGAAAAAGAGGAACCGGGATAGAAATCGACAATACCTCTAGAGAGTTCAGAATGAAGCCTCTTTTTGGGAATTCTTACAACCAGTAGCTCATAACCAATTCGCTCTGCGGCTTTTTGAAACAGATCTGAATACAACCCAGCATTATCGCCATGACCGCCAATAAGGGGCGGTTTAGATATTGCTTTGTAGCCCATTATTATTGTTTTTTCACTTGCGTGCGCGAGGGGGGAAAGCGTGCATAACAAGATGAATAGGGATAGAAAATACTTCATAGTTTTCTCTGATCTAAATCTACAGATCCGTAACGACAATACAATGTCCAGTATAGCCAACCTCATTCTGTATAGTGGTTTTCAGACATTGATACGATGTGTAAGTTTTCATGTTCAAGCACATAAATTCCTCGCCAATTTGTAAAATGGCTACGACATCAGAAGCTTCCCCGTTTTTCTGAAACAGAGGGTTTCAAAGCTAAGCTTATAGCCCTAAATTTAACTTCGGCACGTTATACCTCCCCTCTGTGAAGCTGAGTATCGCAGCTTGAACCAGAAATAAGAGCTTGTTTGTCTGAGGAAACGAAGTGACCGAGTTTACAAGCTCGCTGGTTCAAGTGAGAAACGGAAGGTATCGGGCGTAGCCGGACAAGCAGTGGGGCTGCAGGGGATTGTTAAGGGGAGCTCAGCAGCTCCCCTTATCTCATCTTTAGATGAAAGCGTTTTAACTTAGAATAAAATGAGATACCTACTTTAAATCTCTATGAGTGATTCAGCTTCACAGATGGGCAAATTTGGTGCCGCAGTTTCGCCATCAAATAAACATCTGATCAAAACACCATCAAAAAACACCTAAAAATAGGGAAAACCCGTATTTAGTACTGCAAAAAAACTGGTTACTTACTACTCATAACCCCATGTTATTTGAACCAAAGTTCAATTTTGCACCGCACAAAAGCAAGCGATACTGAACCTGCAATTGATGCTTAAATTACCAAGGACATGTGGTAGTTCGAAAGCTCATCTTGCATCCCATCTTCAACTCTGGCCTTGCCATGAGTTAACGCATTTTTCAGCCCCTATGATCTAGGGGCTTTTTTT
>NZ_JAAEQH010000329.1 GCF_024231755.1 Neptuniibacter sp. | reverse complement strand
TGATTACATAACTCTTGATCATAATATGCCAGGAATGACTGGTTTAGATGCATACCCACTGCTACGGGAAAAACAGGCTGATTCAAAAATCGGCCTGTTCACTGCTAATATTCAGAAAAGCACTAAAGAACGCTCAGAGGCCGCTGGTCTAGAATTTGTAGAGAAACCTATTAGTGAAGAGAAAGTGATGAGCTTTTTCGAGGAGTAGTACCTCATGTCTGAATTACTCAGCCGTGATCAACTCGATACATTAGCCGAACTTTTCAATATTGGCGTAGGTAAAGCCGCATCGGTTCTCAGCGAGATGGTTGATGAAGAGGTTTCCCTCTCTGTCCCTTTGCTGGAATGCAGTCAGTTTGAGAATGCAGCTAAAACGCTACAGGAATGTACCGCGGAAAGAGTAGAGGCCGTTGAACAAGACTTTACTGGAAAATTCTCCGGTATGTCATTTTTAGTGTTCAGTGAACAGAGTAGCTTTCTCTTAGTGCAACGACTTCTTGGTAGCGAGATTCCACTCGACGAACTTACAGAGATGGAACAGGATGCCCTTAAAGAGGTTGCTAACATCATCCTGAATGCTTGCTTCGGCTCGATTTCCGATATGCTGGGCGTTACACTGGAAAGCGGTATCCCAAAACTTGTCAGCGGTACCTGCGAGCAAGTTCTCGACCTCGCTAGAGTTTCCTCTGACGATGACCCTGTAGCTCTGATTATGCAGGTAACTTTTGCCCTACCGGCAGGTCAGGTAAGCGGCAGTATTACCTATGTACTTACAGCGGACTCCGCTAGAATTCTTTCAGACGAGCTAGAAAATTTCTTTAAACAGATGGTTTAAAGCCCAATGAGCAAACCAAAGTCTCTTGCACCTCTTTTTGATCAGGCCCTGAATAAGCTTCAGGCCGGTGCAGTACTGTTAGATAATGAACTACGAGTTTGCTTTTGGAACCACTGGCTAGCTCAACACAGCGGCATCAGCACTGATCAGATATTAGGTAAACCTCTTTTCGAATGCTTAGATATTCCTGAAGACAGCTATCTGATGAAACGAGTGCACCAGGCTATTGAACATGGTCTCTCTTCCATTCTGTCAAATACTATCCACAGACATCCGTTGCCACTGTATTCCATAGAACGGAAAAACGAACTTATAGAGCAAAAGCTTATTCTCTCCCGATTAAAATCTGGAACAGACAGCTACTGCCTTATTCACGTTTACGATGTATCTGAAGTACTTCGTCGTGAAAAATCCCTGAAACGACAAGCGCAGAAGCTGCACAATACAGTTTCC
This sequence comes from Neptuniibacter sp., assembly GCF_024231755.1. Classification (GTDB taxonomy): domain Bacteria; phylum Pseudomonadota; class Gammaproteobacteria; order Pseudomonadales; family Balneatricaceae; genus Neptuniibacter. Next base: position 5,822 of record NZ_JAAEQH010000329.1, on the reverse strand, counting down.
GAACTTACCCAAGCCGAAGAGCAGATCCGATCCATATTCGATTTATCTCCAGACGGAATCCTGATACTGGATGAAACAGGCCGCTTAAGCAGAATCAACGCCGCTGCAGAAAGGATGTTCGATATCTTCGAATACCCTGACCTGTACAATTTCCTACAATTTATCGAGGAAATGGACGAGGAGAAACCTTTTGAGGGACAGTTCTTTAGCAGTTCGCATGATCATGTTGCGGACAATTTCCGTCTCACTGGCATCTCACTGAATGGTAAGAGATTCCCTGTAAAAATCAGTGTCTTGAGAACAGGCACTGAGCAGGAACGTACCTATAGCGTAATCTGTCGCGATATTACTGAAAGCCAACAAACCGAAAAACGCCTGAAACAACTAGCACACTATGATTCATTAACCGGGCTAGCAAACCGTGCCACATTCAATGATCACCTGAATAATGCGCTAAAAAATGCACAGCGCTATGATCATTCAGTGGCGCTTGTATATATCGACCTCGACAACCTCAAGCCAGTAAATGATCATTTTGGCCACCGTGGCGGGGATATACTACTCAGAGAAGTCGCTAAACGACTCAAATCATCGGTGAGGGATAGCGATCTGGTTGCACGCATTGGTGGTGATGAATTCACCATTACCATCACCGAAAGCGAAGAACACGGACTCCCAGATCTACACATTATCTCAGAACGTATTCTGGAGAAGATCAAGGCGCCACTCACCATCAGCGGTGAATCTCTGGACCCCAGTGCCAGCATTGGCATTACAGTCAGCAGCAGCAATAATGCGGACCAGCTAGCGAGACACGCTGACATTGCTATGTACACAGCCAAACAACGCGGTAAAGGCCAATGTGTATTCTATGAGGAAGGTTTGGAATCCCCTCACAGGTAGACGGTAAGCCATCATTTAGATAGCAGAAAGCCACCTAAACGGTGGCTTTTTTGTGTTTCGAAAAGATCTATTTAATCTTTAATTCGATATTCTGCTGAACGAGCGTGAGCTGTAAGGCTTTCACCACGAGCCAGCACGGAAGCTACCTTACCCATCTCAGAAGCACCTTCATGGGAGAAATTGATCAGCGATGAACGTTTCTGGAAATCATAAACACCCAGTGGGGATGAGAAACGAGCGGTCCCAGAAGTAGGTAATACATGGTTTGGCCCCGCACAGTAATCACCCAACGCTTCAGCAGTGTAGCGACCCATAAAGATAGCCCCCGCGTGACGAATACTCGGTAACAATGCTTCAGGATCTTCCACTGAAACCTCAAGATGCTCAGGAGCAATTCTATTACTCACTCTAACTGCGTCATCGATATCTTCCACTTTGATCAAAGCGGCACGCAGTCGTAGAGAAGTTTCAATAATCTCTTTACGTTCCATAGTTGGTAACAGCTTATTAATGCTTGCTTCAACCGCATCAATAAATTCCGCATCAGGTGTAACCAGAATCGATTGGGCATCCTCGTCGTGTTCTGCCTGCGAAAACAGATCCATGGCAATCCAATCTGGATCCGTTTTACCATCACAGATCACCAGGATCTCAGATGGGCCTGCGATCATATCGATCCCTACGGCACCAAATACTGCACGTTTAGCCGTTGCAACAAAGATGTTACCTGGGCCAACGATCTTATCAACCTGAGGAACTGTTTCAGTACCATATGCTAGTGCCGCTACCGCTTGAGCCCCACCGATACAGAAAACACGATCAACACCAGAAAGGCAGGCAGCAGCCAGTACCAGTTCATTTACCTCACCACCTGGTGTAGGTACAACCATGATAATCTCTTCAACACCGGCAACCTTCGCTGGCATTGCATTCATCAGAACTGAAGATGGATAAGCAGCCTTGCCACCCGGCACATACAGGCCGACTTTATCCATTGGCGTTACTTTCTGGCCCAGCATCGTGCCGTCTGCTTCAGTGTACTGCCAAGAGTCCACCTTTTGACGCTCGTGATAACTACGGACACGCTCTGCAGCAATCTCCAACGCTTTACGCTGATCATCCGGAAGATTATCTAACGCTTGCTGCAAGCGTTCCTGCGACATCTCCAGCTCAGGCATAGACTGCGCTGAAGTGTTATCAAATCGGTTTGTATACTCAACGACCGCAGCATCACCTTTACTGCGTACGCGCTGCAGAATTTCGTTAACAATATTGTTAACTTTCTCATCAGAAACAGCTTCCCATGCCAAAAGCTGGTCCATCTGCTCTTTGAAGTCAGCCTGTCCGGAATCAAGGCGTTTTACTTTTAACTCACTCATACATTTGCCTCCGAATCACGCTTAGCGACTGCAGCTTCAAGTTTGTCCAGAATAGGTTGAATCTGACGGTGTTTCATCTTCATGGAAGGTTGACCCACAACCAGTCGAGAACTGATATCTGCGATCTCCTCCATCGGTTCCAAGCCATTAGCCCGCAGCGTGTTACCCGTATCTACGATATCCACAATGCGATCAGCTAAGCCCATCAGAGGAGCCAATTCCATTGCGCCATAAAGCTTGATGATATCTACCTGGCAGCCCTGCTTGGCAAAATAGTCACGGGTCACGTTTACAAACTTACTTGCAACCTTCATGCGACCTTCAACAGGGGCCGCATTCTTCGGCCCTGCAACCATCAGTTTGCAACGTGAGATATTAAGATCCAGAGGCTCATAAAGACCTTCCGCACCATGTTCCAGTAGAACATCTTTACCAGCGATCCCCATGTCCGCACCACCATACTCAACGTAAGTTGGTACATCCGTCGCACGGATCACAACCAGTTTGATGTTTTCATGGTTAGTATCAAAGATCAGTTTACGGCTGCTATGAATATCCTCAGCCGGAACAATATCGGCCTCTGCCAGCAATGGCAGAGTTTCTTTAAGGATACGCCCTTTGGACAGTGCAATCGTTAGTTGCTGCTTCATAGCTTTATTTATACCTGTAAATTAACCTGGAACACGCTTAATACGCGCTCCTAATAACTGCAATTTTTCTTCAATGCATTCGTAACCACGGTCGATGTGGTAGATACGGTCAATAACCGTATCACCATCTGCAACAAGTGCAGCAATTACCAGGCTCGCTGATGCACGAAGATCTGTCGCCATCACAGGCGCAGCCTGTAGACGTTCGACTCCTTCAACCACCGCAGTGTTGCCATCGATATTGATCTTGGCGCCCATGCGGATCATCTCCTGCATGTGCATAAAACGGTTTTCAAAGATGGTTTCTTTTAGAATACTGACACCGTCAGAAACAGCATTCATAGCTGAGAACTGAGCCTGCATGTCAGTTGGGAATGCTGGGTAAGGTGCAGTTGTCACATTAACCGCCTTAGGACGCTGACCTTTCATATCCAGCTCTATCCAATCATCCCCGGTCTCAATATGCGCACCCGCTTCTTCCAGCTTCTGTAACACAGCATCCAGAATTTTAGGGTTTGTATTTTTTACTTTTACCTTACCTTTGGTTGCCGCTACGGCTGCCAAATAGGTTCCGGTTTCAATACGGTCTGCAACCACAGGAAATTTACACCCATGGAGTTTTTCCACGCCGTTAACAACGATTGTATCTGTACCGTGGCCACTGATATCTGCGCCCATAGCAATCAAGCATTCTGCCAGATCAACAACTTCAGGCTCACGCGCAGCGTTTTCAATGATACTCTGGCCTTCAGCCAGAGTGGCTGCCATCAGAATATTCTCTGTACCCGTTACCGTTACCGTATCGAAGAAGACTCGTGCTCCTTTCAGGCGACCGTTAGTTTTAGCGTGAATGTAGCCATTCTCAACCACAACTTCTGCACCCATCGCACGCAGACCCTGAATGTGCAGATCAACCGGACGGGAACCTATAGCACAACCACCCGGCAGCGATACCTCTGCTTCTCCAAAGTGAGCCACCATCGGTCCTAGTACCAGAATCGAAGCTCGCATGGTTTTAACCAGCTCATAAGGTGCGACCAATTTGTTGATGGTACCGGCATCAATCTCTACATTCAGTTTTTCATCAATAACCAGTTCCACACCCATACGGCGTAGGAGTTCCAGCATTGTAGTGATATCGTGCAGATGAGGCAGGTTACACACTGTAACAGGCTCGGAAGCCAGCAGCGTTGCAGCCAGAATAGGCAGTGCCGAGTTTTTTGCGCCTGATATACGGACTTCACCGTTCAGTGCCTCGCCACCTGTAATAATCAATTTATCCATGATAGTTCCGACCAGAAAAATTAGTTCTGTGCTGCTTCCCACTGCGCAGGAGTGTATGTCTTAATCGTCAAGGCATGTATTGTGCCGTTGGCGATATATTCGTTCAGGCACGCATATACCAGTTGCTGACATTTTACTGGACGCAACCCTTCAAACAGTTCCCCAACAACCGCCACCTGGAAGTCACAACCTTCCCCAGCCGTCGTTACGGTACAGTTTTCAAGCTGTGATTCAAGAATCTGCTTTACCTGTTCAGCCTGCATCTAAAGCTCCTGATCGAAATAAAAATAAGGCGGGAATAATACCGGATTGCGACAAAAAAGGCGATGCTATGCACCGCCTTTATTCAATCCAAACTGAGTTAAATCTGATCTATGTGAGTTGATTATCGAGACCGACCAGAGAAGCGAATGACATCATCTCCTGAGGAACATTTCTAGGTTCGAGTTCAGCACCCACGGAATCAGCGTAGCGCAAACAACACATCCAAAGTGAAAGAGCTGAGCTATCAACTGCTGATACTGCAGAAAAATCCACAACAATAGAACCTGACACCCCTTTTAGCATCCCTTCAAGCTGCTTCCTCATCTGCATGATGACCGGAAACTTAAGTTCACCAGAAAGGCCAATAACTCCCTCGGAAGTTATTTCAGCTTTTGCAGACATCAGGCTTCACTTTTCCCTGGGTCAACTTTTTCCTTCCAATGGTCAATAACCGCGCCAACATCACCACGATTTTTTTGCACCATTTCAGCAAACTGATTTTTAAATGTCAGACGTAGATTAATCCCGTCAAGAAGAGCATTGACGAGACGCCAGCCCTCCTCTTTCTTTTTCATGTAATAGACAATTGAGAATTTAGTGCCATCTGCTGCAAAAACATCGACAGTAACAATCTGTTTTCTCTTATCCGGGCTTTTTCTCTTGGGCGGAACCATCGCGTATGTTTTGATTTGGAAGCCCAATAACGCCTTGGCATATGTTTTCAAAAGCGTTGTTTTAAAAACAGCAGAAAAAGCCACTCGCTGATCCTTCGACGCCTTACGGTAATACTTACCCATAACCAGCTTCGAAATATAATCAAAATCAACGACAGGAGACAGCACTGTATCAATCTCTGCAATCAGTTGACCTTCCTGCTCTTCAAGCAATAATTCTTCGTTTTCCAGCAACAACAACATATCGGAAGTTGTGCCTTCAATAACAGCACCTGCCTCTTCCCATGTTGCCTGCGCACTCACACTTACCAATGAGAACACAACCGCCACAATTAAAGCATGACAATGCTGAATCGCTGTTCTAATCATAAAAGCTACTCACTAACCTCATTAAACAGGAACTTACCTACCAGATCCTCAAGCACCAAAGCAGACTGAGTATCCTCAAAGTAATCTCCATCTTTCATATATTCCTCTTCAGCACCTACTGAAATACCAATGTACTTCTCGCCCAGCAGGCCCGCAGTCAAAATAGAGACCGGGCTATCAATAGAGTGTAAATCGACATTACCGAAGTTCTCCATCGCCACTCGTGCCATCATCTCATCTTTGTCCAAATCGATGTTCTTAACCTGCCCGATCATCTCCCCTGAGATGGTTACTTTGGA
>NZ_JAAEQH010000328.1 GCF_024231755.1 Neptuniibacter sp. | reverse complement strand
GGATATTATTCAAAGTGCCATTGGCGGCATGAATATCACAGAAACAGTTGAAGGGCTTGAACGGTATCCGGTAAACCTCCGCTATCCACGTGAATTGCGCGATGACATGGAGACCTTGAAACGGGTATTGATACCGACACCCACAGGTACTCAAATTCCCCTGGCCATGGTCGCCAAAATAGACTATCGCCGTGGTCCACCAGTCATCAAAAGCGAAGATGCGCGTCCTAACGCTTGGATTTATGTTGATATTTCTACATCGGATATCGGTGGCTATGTGGCCAAGGCAAAACAGGTCTTGCAGGAGCAGGTTACCGTACCAGCTGGTTATACCATTACCTGGTCAGGACAATTTGAATACATGGAGCGTGCTGCTGCGCGTTTGAGTATTGTCGCGCCAGCAACACTGTTAATCATTTTTCTATTGCTCTATTTCAATTTCCGCAACATCACTGAGCCGTTAGTTGTAATGCTATCGATCCCGTTTGGTTTGGTTGGCGGTATTTGGCTCATTTATATCAACGATTACAACATGTCTGTTGCCGTAGCGGTCGGGTTCATTGCGTTGGCCGGGATGGCCGCAGAAATTGGTGTACTCGTTTTAAGTTTTATTGATGCCGAAATTGCGAAAAGGCGGACTGCCGCGCAAGGCAGTTTGTCATTTGAAGAAATCAAGGAAGCCGTTCTTTCAGCAACATCAAAACGTGTCCGTCCTGTGGCGATGACTGCCATATCAACGATGGCGGGTTTAATTCCCATTATGTTGAGTAGCGGAACAGGATCGGATGTGACACACCGTATTGCTGCCCCCATGTTGGGCGGGATGCTGACCGTTACTATCCTCAACCTGTTGGTATTGCCGGTAATTTACAGCTTTATCTTACAGTTTCAGGAGAAAAGAAGGACGGCAGCGGAGCCCCCCGAAACTCCACTTGAAATACAAGAAGGGGGAGAGTCGACATGATATTGGCAGCTGTTTTGGCACTGGCCTTCAGCATTAGAAATAAGTAGTGACTGGGTGCCAAAAGAATCAGAAAACGAGGAAATAATGATGATAAATACAAATAAATTGGCAATGGCAAGTGCATTGTCTGCAGGTCTTCTATGGGTGATATGTAGCGCTATTGTTGTGCTATTTCCTCACTCCACACTACAAATGACTGGACACATGATACATGTCGATTTAGCCCAGACTACCTGGACTTTGACATGGACAGGGTTCTTGGTCGGACTGGTAGGTTGGGTAGCTTTAGCTGCTATAACTGGCGCGTCACTCGCAGTTATTTATAACAGCTTGGTTGGCAAAGAAGGGCACTGTGATAGAGGGTGAAACAAAAGCCTAATACACAGTGGAGTTTGACGACGATTGGCATATAGCCATCAACAACTTTTTAATGAGAAACAACTTCAGCGTCTTAGCACGCTTCAAATATACCTAAAGGAGATCTTTATGAAAAACCTTAGCAAATACGCCCTTATGGCAGCATTGATCATCAGTCCTTTGACTGCAGTCCAGGCAAATCAGCACATGATGAAAGATGGCATGGCAATGCATGCGATGGACGATGCAAAGATGGAAATGATGCAAAAGCATATGTCTGAAATGGAGCAATTGCTCGAAAATGCCAAGCAAGAGCAGGACCCCAAAAAGCGTCAAAAAATGTTGGACGATCATGCCAAGAGCATGGGGAAAATGACGGAAATGATGGGGAGCAAAATGGATGGTATGGGCAAAAAGGGAGGACATCACGGTAAAAAAATGTCGGATGCCAAAGACATGAGCTCGACACAAAAAATGGAAATGATGGAAAAACGGATGGCAATGATGGAAAAAATGATGAAGCAAATGATGGGCCATACGGCAGCGAAATCTAAAAAACATGATCACATGAAAATGAAATAATGTAATCAACAAGCACTGACCTATCCCTGTAGCTGGATAGACGGTGACCAGGGTGTCAGCAGTGCAGCAACGCTTCGGCTATGGCATTTCTAACGCAAATGCCATAGGCAGAATCGAGTTTAATCCAGTCGGGGTGTTTAGTACCCGTGAAAGGCATGTGTCATATGAAAAACTTACTTACATCAGTATTCGGTGAACGAGGTCACTCGCCACTGCTTATTCTTTTGGTCACTCTGCTGTCCGCTTGCTCGGTCAATGCACAACCAGCTGGCGAGAAGCAAAGAAGTCCCGTGCCTGAGAGTACTCAAGCGGTTGAGAACAACTCGACAAGTGATTTCTCCAAGATACAACGTGCGCTGGACCAAATGAACAGTAATTTAAAACAGTCTGCGTCATCTACTCCCACAAATTCCCCAAAAACAACACCCAGCGATAGACAAGTAGCAGGGGATGGCTCAACGGCTCTGCAAGCAGATTCCAACATGCAATCCTCCAAGAAGATGGGCATGGGTAAAGGCATGGGCATGGGTAAAGGCATGGGCATGGATAAAGGCATGGGCATGGATAAAGGCATGGGCATGGATAAAGGCATGGGCATGGGAAAAGGCATGAAAATGGATATGTCTGCGCCTATGTCTATGCAAGGCATGCAGAAAGATAAAATGATGATGGGTAAATGTAAGGGCATGATGTGCAAAATGGGCATGAAAAACATGCCTATGATGGGGCAGCCACCCAAAGATCAAGCGCCTGGAACCACCAACACTGAAACTAGCCTCCCCGGCTACGCAAGTGCACCTCATCTCTATCACATCGGAGAAAATGAGTTTTTTTTGGATCACTCTGCGCTTCTTTATTTAACACAAAGCCAAATGGATCAACTGCAAAGCATCCAATCGCAATGGCAACGTCAGCAAAAATCCTTGATTTCTGAACGCGATTCCCACGAACAGCGTCTGTGGGAGCTCACGGCCCTGGGGCAGCCTGACTATAAGGCGATCCAAAAAACCGTAATGGCAATTGAATCGACAAATTCAAAGATCCGCTTGGCTTTCATACAACAAGTTGGAAAGGCAGTCTCGGTTCTAACGACCCAGCAAGTGTCCAGACTCACCGACACAAAGCTTTGATCAACCATAAGAGAACACCGTGATGCCCAAAAAAAATAAAGTAAGAAAGTATTGGCCAACTGCACACTATTCGAGATTCCTACCGGTCGTGATGGTAGCCGTAGCAGGTCTGTTAGCGACCTTGTCAGTTCATGCACAAGAATCTGATGCAGAGCATCGCAGCCATCATCCGGATGTCTATGGTGAGCAGAGTCAATCTGAATCGGGTAATACAAAAGGTGGCAAGCCTGGTAAACAACCTTCCTCCGGCAATGGAATGGGTGGAGGTATGGGAGCTGGCATGGGCAAAATGATGGATGGCATGATGGAGAAGATGGGAGCGCCAAAACCCAAGGATCTTTACCCATCATTGATGCGGCTCCCTGAATTACCCGAGGAAAAGCGCGAAGAAGTTCTGACGAAAGCTGTTGGTCGAATGCAGGCGGGCACCGCCATCATGGTCCAAGGATTCGATGCTTTGTCGCGAGCAGATGCACGGCAGGATTTTACACGGATGCAATCGGCGGTCCTCGAAATAGAACAAGGCTTAAGTCAGTACAACAGCGGCTTGGCGGCAAAACGTGCTTTGACAGAAGGGCAAGCGCCTCGTCGAGTTGCCTTGGAATGGTTTAAGCGTGAAATGAACCTTCTACCTACAGTCAGCTCTCACGAGCCCCCTCGGTTTCTGGGGATGACGCCATTGCATACGGGCATCATGTTGGTTCTCATCGCATTTGCCGTCACCATGATTTGGATGTACGTCTTCAAAATGCGTCGAGCGGGTGCTTTGATGGAAGAGCTTAGGCAGCAATCGCTTACCGATGCAGATGCTTCGCCAAAGACACCTGAGGATAGTCAAAAGGAATCCCCTTCTGACAATACCGCTGATGTCTCTAACACTGTTGTCCCAAGTGGTGATGCCCCGGCCGCCGCCGTCCCGACTAAAGCTGGCCGTTATACCGGTCCTCTGCGAGTAACCGGTATATTTACTGAGACTCACGATGTTAAAACATTTCGCTTGGCACAGCCGAACGGAGAACAGCTGCCTTTTAATTACGAGCCGGGCCAATTTGTCACCTTCAGTTTATCGATTCCAGGCCAGGAGAAAATCGTTAAACGATCTTACACCATCGCCTCATCTCCAAGTCAACGTGACTATATGGAGGTCACCATTAAGAGAGAGGAACATGGGCTTGTTTCGCGCCATATGCACGATACCGTCAAGCTCAATGATCTGTTGGAAATTAAAGCACCCAATGGCAAATTCTATTTTAACGGTCAAGGGGTAAATAGTGTTGTTCTAGTCTCAGGTGGCGTCGGGATTACACCCATGATGAGTGCTGTTCGTTATCTCACGGCACAGTGTTGGGAGGGGGATATCTACTTCATCTTCAGCGCACGAACAACCCACGACTTTATATTTGAGCAAGAGCTTCTCTATTTACAGCGACGTCACAGCAACCTGCATGTACTGATCAGTATGACGCGGGCGGAAGGCACAACCTGGATGGGGCCTCAAGGGCGACTAACCCCAGAGTTAATTAAGGGATTCGTACCTGAATTGACATCGAAAGTTGCACACATCTGTGGCCCGCCGGCCATGATGGATGCTATTTCCGACATGTTGCTTGAATTGGGTATGCCAAAGAAAAGTATCAAGACCGAAGCCTTTGGCGGTGAACCCCCCAAGAAAAAGGCCGCTCCTTCGACTGCATCGAGTACTGAGGCTTCAGCTGAAGCCTCAACTCATGAGGTGAAGTTTGTTGCGTCTGGAAAGCAAGGAAAATCAGGTCCTGAAGAAACAATTCTGGAAGTCGCAGAAGCATTGGACGTTGATATCGAAAGCTCCTGTCGAGCCGGGAGCTGTGGCAGTTGCAAAGTGAAGCTGCTTAGCGGGAGCGTCGAAATGGATGTGGACGACGGCCTGGAAGACGAGGATAAAGCAGGCGGTTACATACTGGCATGCCAGGCCATTCCCTCAACACCGGTTGAAGTAGAGGCCTGACACGATGAATAACCAAGAACGTCAGATTGTCGGTGGACTACTCCTACTCATGTTGCTGCTCTGGCTGGGCTTTATCTGGCATCGAGACCCCCGTTTCCCAGGCAGCTTTGAAGGCAGTCTTTTAGGGATCATTGCCGCGCTGTTCATGTTTGTTCCTTTGTTTTACCTGGTTATCAAACGGGTGAAACCTTTGAAGAAATGGATCACCCGAAGAGTTCCTATGCCAAAGCTTCTCCTTTGGCATGTCTATGCCGGTGTGCTCGGCCCTATATTGGGACTGTTGCACAGTGCCCACCGGTTTGACAGTTATGTGGGTTCTTCGTTGATCATTCTTATGTTTGTCGTGGTTATTAGTGGCTTTATTGGTCGCTATCTGCTCTCCCTGATTTCCTCCAGTTTGCGCGATAAAAAAGCTTTAAGGAGTGACCTCCACTCGAAATTTCAACAGGTCAGAGTGGAGCTGGAAAGCCAGGGGCAAGAGGGTCATCCGAGCCCAGTACATTCATTTCACCGATCGCTCTTGCCAGCACTCGTAGACGCCAGTTTTTGGTCTCAGCATCCAGCCAAGACATCAACTGCGCAGGCTCTCAAGCTGGTAGATGCCATATCCGATGTCGACTACAGCATCAAAATTCATGATACCGCTAAAGGGTGGTTTCAACGCTGGTTGAAATTCCATATCGCCATTTCGTTAGTGCTTTATGCATTGTTAATTTTTCATATTGGTTCTGAAATTTATTTCGGGTTGAGGTGGCTTTGAAAACGCGTATTTTGACTTTTATTGGCATTGCTTTGTCGGTGCTTTTGATCAGCCATCTGTGGCATCAATCGGATAATCCAGCGGATATAAACTGGGAACAAACGGTGAGCCCGGGAGAGCTGAGCACGGCTCATGCTTTTCTTGAAAACAACTGTGAGGGGTGCCATACACCCGTACAAGGTGTGACACGCGAAAATTGCGTGATGTGTCACGCCAATGAGTTAGAAATTCTTCAACGACAGCCCACAGCATTCCACGCCGATGTGACTGAATGTGCTTCGTGTCACCAGGAGCACCATGGACGAAACGCCAAGATTTCCGTTATGGATCATAAGTTCCTTACGACGGTGGGAATGGCAATGTTGCCAAACCCGACCATTCAATTCGATGAAGGGACGGCTACACGCGATCTTCTGCAAAGCATCGTATCCAGTGATCGACCAACTGATCCATTGTTCGTACACCCGAGCATTTCAGTAGAAGAATCCGTTTTACAGTGTGCGAGTTGTCACGGCAATGATGACCGTCACTTTGGCCTCTTTGGTAACGACTGTGCTTCGTGTCATAGAACGGATCAGTGGTCTTTACCGGAGTTCATACACCCGTCAAATCAATCCTACGATTGTAACCAATGTCACGAAGCGCCACCCAGCCATTACATGCAACACTTCAAAATGATTTCTGCAAAAGTTGCGGGTCAACATAAGGCCAAGGTGGAAGAGTGCTTTGCTTGCCATCAATCGACCTCCTGGAATGATATTAAACGTGCTGGCTGGTACAAGCACCATTGAGCTAGGAGGAATATATATGTTTTTAAATAGCGTTGCGGTCAGTGTCACATTGTTAGTCGGTATCATGCTGTTTCACCGACGGCTTCGTCACTCAGAACAATGGCGCGCCACTGTGACCCCCCTTGCATCCATTATTGGTAGCGGTTTTTTAATCGTTGCTCCCTTGTTGCATTCAGTGATGGGTAAATGGGCCTTACTGGGTATGGTAGGGCTATCGGTATTTGCCTACGCACTGGGTTGGGTCATACGCTTTAATATTACAAATGCAGAGCCCTACCTGGAGAAACACCCCACAGGCGTTATCTCTCGATTAGAGAAAGCGGCTCAATGGAGTCTGGGGATTGCGTACGCCATTTCTGTGGCCTTTTATATCAGTCTGTTTACAGCCTTTATATTTGACAGGTTGGGAGTTTCCGACCCTGTAGCCGGAAAGTGGGCCACCACGGTTTTACTACTTTCGATCATGACAATCGCCTGGCTGCGCGGGGCGAAGGGACTGGAGTGGATAGAGCTTGTCGCGGTAACCATTAAACTGGCCATTATACTGGGTGTGCTTGCTGCACTACTGTCCTTCGACATTGTCGAGGGGGCAGCCTGGTTTCAGCATGAAGCCATTACGGAGCTCAGCTTGATTCAGACCACGGCGATGCTGGCCGGTATGCTGATGGTCACGCAGGGGTTTGAGACTGCTCGATTTATGGGAGAGCAGTACAATCCCGAACAACGCATCAATGCGGTCAAATATTCTCAGGGAATCGCTATCACACTTTATGTGGTTTTTATTGGTCTGACATGCCCCATTTTTCTCACGTTTCCTATCACTGAACTCAACGAAACTACTATCAGCCATACACTGGGTAAAGCCGTTTGGGTATTGCCGTTTTTATTGTTGATTGCCGCAACGGCGAGCCAACTCAGTGCAGCGTTAGCCGATACGATCGGAGGCGGGGGCTTGTTAAAAGAGCTGGTTCAATGGCGACTTTCCAATAATGTTTACTACATGCTCATTATTGTACTGGCACTGTTTCTTGTTTGGTCCGCCAATGTATTTGAAATCATCAATTTGGCATCGAAGGGATTCGCATTGTACTACCTCATGCAGGTTCTCATCGCTATTTCTTTAGTTTGGAAGTTACCCCGAAATGGAGTGCTGATATGGCCACGGGTAGTCCTCATGGGCGTACTGGGTATTGGGCTTGTTTTTGTTATTGGCTGGTCAATTCCTGCGCCACACAGTTAAGGAACCTACGATCTAGTCCCACCTTCTGAGCAATTTTTCTGATCAGGCAGAATTGACGGCGTAATTGCCCGATATTTGATCGTTTATCACCGTCTGCATACCGATTTCTCAGCATGCAGACGGATTTATTCTACTCACGCAGCATTTGATCCACACGCACGATGTTCGCCAAGGCGAACAGCATGGCCAGTTTGCTATCGTTCTTCTTCAGCCCACGGTAGCGGGCCTTAGTAAAACCAAATTGGCATTTGATTATCCGGAACGGATGCTAAACCTTGGCACGCGCGCTGTTGTAAAACAGATCTATGTATTCAAAGATATCACTGCGTGCATCTTCTCTGATTGCATAAACCTACGGCGGATTCTTTCCCTTTTCAGTAGTTGAAAAAAGCTCTCAGCAACTGCATTGTCATGGCAGTTACCTCGTCGGCTCATACTGCCTTTTAGGCCATGTACCTCTAAAAAGGATTGCCAATCATGACTTGTGTACCGACTTCCCTGATCAGAATGAAAACATTCGGGATTACATCGCTAAATAGCCATGAGTAAAGCATCCAGCACTAGTTTCTTAGTAATACGGGATTGTATTGACCAATCACTCGCCTGGAGAACAGATCAACGACTAAACCCAAATACAGCCAACCCTCATGAGTTTTGATATAGGTAATATCTGTTACCCATGCCTTGTTAGGCGCAGAAACACTGAACTGCTGCTGAAGTCGGTTCTGAGTGACAATATGAACCTTCCCGCTTGTCTGACGTGGTTTCCTGTAACCAACTTGTGCCTTCAGCTCTACTAAACGCATGTGCCGATAAACTCTATTGGGGCCACAGGCTTCACCATATTCACGTAGATCGCTATGGATCTTGCGATAACCGTATACACCTCAGGACATCAGAGCATGGATTATCTCATGCTGAGGGGCTTAATCGCATGTTCCTTAGTTACAGTAGATAAAATATGTTGACCTCCGGTTAGTAGGATATTTAAACTGGTATCTCCAACTAACCTAAGGCTATTAAACATGAAAAAGCTATATTCCTCATTTATTATTTCTGCAGCTATCGCATTTAGTAACTCATCTGTAGCTGATGAGAAACATTACATGCCCCATAGTGGCGACGGACCTCAGGGCCATATGATGGAGGGTAAAAAACACAAGCCGGGAATGGACGAGAGTCATCCTGTGGTTCCAACCACTAAAGCGCAAAAAGCTTCATCCACTAACGAACACTATATGCCGCATTCTGGTGACGGGCCTCAAGGTCATACGATGAAAGGTAAAAACCATCCTGCCGGTGCATCCTCTGATCATGTCGAAAAGTATGGGAGTGGTGAACATAGCAAAACTGAAGGCAAACACTACATGATGGAAGGAGGTGACGGCCCACAAGGTCAAATGATGAAAGGAGACAAGCATCCTTCCAACTTATAAACTTTCATTAATCAAGCCGTATTTACGGCGTAAATGCCCGATATTCACCCGTTTCTCACCGTCTGCATGCCGATTTCTCAGCATGCAGACGAACTTGCCCTAAGTCAGTAGCATCTGATCCCCGCGTACGACATTCGCTAAAGCGAAGAGCGTGGCCAGCTTGCTGTCGTTCTTCTTCAATCCACGATAGCACGCCTTGGTGAAGACGAACTGACACTTGATAATCCGAAATGGATGCTCAACCTTCGCACGAATGCTGGCTTTCAGATACTCGGTCTTCGGTTGAGCTTTATTGATACGCGGGAGCTTCTTTAGCTCTTTGACCTTGCTGGGAACTTCACAATGTGCCAATCGGCCTCTACACCTTCAAGCTCATCTCAATTCTCTGCGCCACGATAGCCACTATCGGCAAAGATAAAGCCTTCCTAGCCGTAAAGAAGGTGGCCGGCCTGGTTGAGGTCATGCTCATTCGCGGCAGTGGTGGTGAAACTGTGCGTCAGGCCGGTTATGGCATCAACACCGATATGGACTTTCATGCCGAAGTGCCATTTATTTCCCTTCTAAGTTTGGTGCATCTCAGGATCGCGCTCTCCAGCTTCATTTGTGTGACTCATAGAGACCGTTTCAATCTGGCCGACTCCAAATCTAACTTGTAGTTGGCCTCTTCTATACGTTCTTTAGATGGCAGGTAATCTGCATACGACTCCTCGGAAATCGGAGTTTCTTCGCTCAACTTAAGGTAACGCTCCATTGGTGTTTTGCCTTTATGAGCACTGTGAGGGCGATCCAAGTTGTAGTAGTACTGCCATTCAGCAAGTAAGTCATCAATATGTTCTGAGGCCATATCAATGGTCGCGTAAAACTCTGTCTTATCTGTTTTCTGCGAACGCTCAACCTTGCCATTCAAATGAGGTGAGTCTGGCTTATTTGGACGGAATTTAATTCCTAGATCCATCAACTTTTCTCGGACTTTAACAGCAAAAAATTCACGAGCACGATCTGTCTGTATCCGTTGAATTGGGAAAGGCATCTCTTCTATAACGGCATCAATAAAATCTAACGTGTTGGCTGCTGTGCGACGCTTATAGATGCGTAAAACTCTATAACGGGTTCAATCATCAACAGACGTGTATTGATATAAGCCTGGGCCGATTTTGCAGGTATCCATTTCTACTCTATCGCTAGGGATCGGCGTTCATACCTGATGTAATCTGACTTCTTACGAAGCTTTTTGACTGGCTTTACTTGATGCTTTTTTAAAACTTTATGGATAGATGCCAGCGACAATGAAATATGCTGAAGCCGTAATAACTCACTTTGAAGTCACCTTGCACCAAGATTACGAGAGACTCTGAGGTTTAGAATTAAGTTTTCCATCTCAGCACTAATTTTGGTGTTAGGAGACGTGTGAGGGCGTTTACTGAGACTGTGTAGGCCCTCTTCACCATCGGCCCGAATCTACGCCACCATTTCCTCAAAGTAGGTCTGGAGATGCCACATCTACGGCATACAAAGCCGGTATCACTAGACTCCTCATAGAGGCGAACCCATAGTAATCGTTGCTGAAATTCTCTGTTCATAGCACCCCATAATAGTGAAAGGATGTCTATGAATCACACACTTCATTTCTTCCTGTAAAGTAGACCCGCTCTCCGTTACCTACAAATTCCCTTGCGGCATAGCTATCTGTTTCCATACGACCCATATCACAACCAACAAGAGCTGTTGACAGCAATAAAACACCAAAGGTTCTCATATTATTATTTCCATAAAAAAGCCCTCATCTGAACTGACCCCGTAAAGTTGGACATTTCAGTTAAGCGGCTTTTAAGGCCTGGTTTCGATATTCTATCGGAGTCAGGCCTTTTAGTTTCACCTTAATCCGTTTGGTATTGTAATACTCAATATAAGCTTTGATTTGTGCTATCAAATCATCGGCATTTTCAAAGCTTTTATTGTGGTACATCTCGGTTTTAAGTAGGGCAAAGAAGTTTTCAGCCACGGCGTTATCTAAACAATTGCCTTTTCTCGACATGCTTTGCTTTAACCCATGACCAGTTACCTGTTTCTGATAAGCCCGGTGGCGGTATTGCCAACCCTGGTCATTATGTATGATAGGCTTTGACTTGGGCGTGAGATTTGAGATTGCTTGCTCAAGCATATCCATCACAAGCGATAAGCGTGCGGTTTTCGCAATGCTATAGGCAACCACTTCTCTGGTAAACAAGTCGACGACCGGTGACAGGTAAACCTTCTGCTCTTTGACCTTAAATTCTGTCACATCCGTGACCCACTTCTCATCGGGCTTAGTCGCGCTAAAGTCCCTTTCTAATACATTCGGGGTAATGCTTCCCACTTCACCGCGATAAGAGCGATACTTTTTAGGACGCACCGTCGACTTGAGATCTAGCTGAGCCATCAGCTTTTGAACCGTTTTGTGATTAAGCATCACACCACGCCTCTTTAGCTCCCAATGAATACGGCGATAACCATATCGCCCCTTATGTTCATGATATATGGATACGATCAACTGCTTTTCACATCCATAATTATCTGGGCGCCTGCTCACATCAAGCTGATAGTAAAACACACTTTTTGCAAGCTTGAGTGCTTGGAGTAGATGTCTGAGTGGGTGTTTCTTTCTTAGAGTCAGAGCTATGGCCGTTTTTTCTTTGCTCGACGGCTTTTTTCCTGCTCCAACTCTTCCCACTTTTTTAAGACAGCATTCTCAGCTCTCAAATAGGCCAATTCTTCTTTTAGCTCTTCAAGTGTCATCTCATGATCTGGTTTAACTGTTCGTTGAGATTGCTTCTTCACGGTGGGAGGCCTTCCTAATGGATTTGTTTCAAGCCCTTTGATACCGCGCTCAGTGTATCTTTTGAGCCAGATAGAGAGTATTCCAGGGGATGTGAGGTTTAGAACAGCACTTGTGTGCGTGATAGACCAATCATTCTTCCACATTAAGCTCAAAGCTTGTAGCTTGGATTGAGCTGTACAAGCATGCTGGGTGGCTAAAAAAGATTCATCCCCATGAATGGCAAAGACTTGAGCCCAATACCTAATTTGTCTTGATGAAATGGAGTGTTGCCGGGCTAAATGGCGAGACGTTATGCCTCCTAAACACTGCCTTGCAACGCAGCATTTAAACTCGCGACTGTATTTGGACATAAAAAGACCCCCAGTAATTGGCTGTCCAACTATTGGGGGTCAGTTCAATCACGAGGGCTTTGGATTATTGGTTCATTAGATAATGGGCTATTGCTTCCAGGTCTTCTTTTTGCATAAAGGAAGTACCATCTCTAACAACTTCCCCCATACTTCCTCCGAAGGCGTCACCATCATGCTTCAGGCCTGATTTTAACGCGTAAGCTAAATCTAATTCGGTCCAACCCTTGTCCAACAGCGCTTGC
>NZ_JAAEQH010000327.1 GCF_024231755.1 Neptuniibacter sp. | reverse complement strand
TTTTATTGCGTCTTGGAATCCAAGTGAGCGAGCTAAATCTGCGGGTGCGCCTGTAGAAGTAGATATCAGCAAGCTTGAGCCTGGACAATTAATACGTGTTGAGTGGCGAGGAAAACCTGTTTGGGTTATTAATCGTACACCAAGAATGCTTGAACAGATGAAAGAACATGAAGGTCAACTTCGTGATCCTGCGTCTGAAGAGCCTCAACAACCTGAATCATCAACCAATGAATATCGTTCGCAACGTCCTGAGATCTTCGTTGCTGTTGGTATTTGTACGCACTTAGGTTGTTCTCCTAGCTTCCTACAAGGTGGCTTTGGTGAGAAAGTAGAGGGCACAGACGACGGTTTCTTCTGTCCGTGTCACGGTTCTAAATTTGATATGGCTGGTCGTGTATTCCAATCTGTACCTGCACCATTAAATCTAGAAATTCCTCCGTATACCTTCCTTGATGACACGACTATTCTAGTCGGTGAAGAAAAAGGAGTGGCGTAATGTTTGGTAAAATTATTGGTTGGATCGACGATCGTATTCCAATGACACGTGTTTGGAACATGCATATTGCACAGTATCCAGCACCAAAAAACTTTAACTTCTGGTACTTCTTTGGCTCTCTAGCCATGTTAGTACTTGTTAACCAAATCGTAACTGGTATCTGGTTAACAATGAACTTCGTACCATCTGCTGAAGGTGCTTTCGCATCGGTAGAATACATCATGCGTGATGTTGAATACGGTTGGTTACTTCGTTACCTTCACTCAACAGGTGCTTCAGCGTTCTTTATCGTTGTATATCTGCACATGTTCCGTGGCATGATCTACGGTTCTTACCAAAAACCACGTGAATTACTGTGGTTATTCGGTATGTTCATTTTCTTAGCGCTTATGGCTGAAGCTTTCATGGGTTACTTACTTCCTTGGGGACAAATGTCTTTCTGGGGTGCACAGGTAATCATTTCACTATTCGGTGCGATTCCGGTTATTGGTGATGATTTAACGCTTTGGATCCGTGGTGACTACGTAATTTCAGGTGCTACGCTTAACCGCTTCTTTGCACTACACGTAATTGCATTACCTTTAGTTATTGTTATCTTAGTATTCTTACACATTGTTGCACTACACGAAGTGGGTTCAAACAACCCTGACGGTGTTGAAATCAAGCGTAAGAAAGGTTCTGTAGCTGAAGAAGATAAGCCTAAATTCAAATTCCACGAGTATTACACCAACAAGAAAGACATTGTTGATGCAATCCCGTTCCACCCTTACTACACAGTGAAAGATATTGTGGGTGTGGTTGGTTTCTTAATCTTATTCTGCTGGGTTGTATTCTTTATGCCTGCGATGAATGGTTTCTTCTTAGAAGCGCCAAACTTCGAAGCAGCTAACCCACTGAAAACACCAGAGCACATTTTCCCTGTTTGGTACTTTACGCCATTCTATGCAATCCTTCGTGCAATCCCTAACAAGTTAATGGGTGTTGCGGCGATGGGTGCATCTATCGTAGTGCTTGCGTTACTACCTTGGATTGACCGTGGCTCGGTTCGTTCTATTCGTTATCGTTGTGGTTTACACAAGTTAAACATCGCACAATTTGTGGTAACTTTCGTTATCTTAGGTTGGGTTGGTGCTACTCCACAAACTGATTTCAAAACGCTGTTATCACAAATCACGACTGTGACATACTTCATGTTCTTCGTATTGTTATTTGTTTACAGCAAGAATGAGAAAACTAAGCCATTACCAACGAGGTTGACGAAATGATGAAAAAGCTAATTATCGGTTTATTCGCATTATTGCCATCGTTGACAATGGCAGCAGGTCCTTCGGTTCCTTTAATGGATGCGAACATTGACCTTAAAGATAACGCGTCTTTACAACGCGGTGCTAAATTGTTCATGAACTACTGTCTTGGTTGTCACCAAATGCAGTATCAACGTTATGAGCGTACGTTCCGCGATATCGGTATTCCTACTGAGATTGGTCAAGAGCAACTAATTTTTGATGGCTCAAAAGTTGGTAGCCACATCAAAAATGCGATTGGTAAAGATGACGCAGCTAAATGGTTTGGCGCAGCGCCACCGGATCTTACGCTTGTAGCGCGAGTTCGTGGTACTGACTGGATCTACACTTATCTGAAGTCATTCTACAAAGATGAATCTCGTCCGTTTGGCGTAAACAATATTGTTTTCCCATCGGTAGGTATGCCGCACGTTCTTCAAGAACTACAAGGTTTACCAACACCAATCACTGAAGAAGTGGAAGAACACGGTCACACTGTGACTAAAGTTGTTGGCACTGAAACAGATGGTTCTGGTGAAATGAGTGACGATGAGTACGATCGCGCTGCTCGTGACTTAACTAACTTCTTAGCTTACGTTGGCGAACCGTCACGTTTAGAGTCAGAAGCGTTAGGTCTTAAGGTAATTGGTTTCTTAGTGATTCTATTTATCTTGGCATTCATGCTGAAGAAAGAATACTGGAGAGATGTTCACTAATCCTGGGCATTTTGAAAGGTAGTTTTGTGATAGGGGCTTAAGCCCCTATTGCTGTTTTTGTAATATAATGGAGGTAGGC
>NZ_JAAEQH010000326.1 GCF_024231755.1 Neptuniibacter sp. | reverse complement strand
TTTGCTTCAATTGCTGTGATTAAGTCATCGCTATTGATCTTGTAGGCCAACAGGCGTTCGGCATCCAGATTGACCTGATACTGGCGAACTTCACCGCCAAAAGAGAGCACATCGGTCACACCATCAACCGGCATTAATAACAGTTTTACCACCCAGTCGTTGAGGCTACGCAGTTGCATCACATCATATTCACTGCCAGGTTCTGCTTTTAACAGATACTGATAGATCTGCCCTAGACCAGAAGTATTTGGTCCCATTTCAGGAATACCTACACCGGCTGGGATCATCTCTTTAGCCACTTGCAGTTGCTCAAATACCTGTTGGCGGGCAAAGTAGATATCGGTACCTTCCTTAAACACAACCGTAATTCCGGCAAGGCCCGTTTTAGAGATAGAACGTACCTCTTCAACATCAGGCATAGCATACATAACCGACTCAATTGGGAAGGTGATGAGCTGTTCGACCTCTTCGGCAGCTAGCCCTGGAGCTTCAGCATTTACTGCAACTTGGATATTAGTTACATCAGGGAAGGCATCAAGATTAAGTCTGGGGATTAAAAATACGCTGCCAATTAACGCAGTGAATACGGCTATTACTACCAGAAGTCGGTTAGTAACTGACCAGGTTATTAGTCTGTTTAACATCTCGAAATCCTAGTGGTTGTGTATATCAAAGCCAGCTTTGGCTTGCTCTGAAGCGAGAAAAAAAGTGCCCGATGTGACGACCTTAGAACCTAGTGGCAAACCCTTAATAACGCGCCCCTCACCAGTCTCACGAATGACTTCTATTTCCTCAAATTTATACTCACCCGGGGATTGCTCGATAAAAACACCCCAGTCACCATCAGGGGTTCGGGTGAAAGCGGCTTCCGGTAGGTGTAACTGCCAAGTGTGTTTATCCAGTGGCATAAGGACCTGAGCAAATTGTCCCGGGTGGAGGCGATGCTCCTGATTATTAACACTGATTCGCACCATACGGGTACGAGTAACTTCATCCAGGCTATGTGCGAATTGCAGCAACTCCCCCTGATACGCATCAGCCCCAACAGTGAGAGAGATCGGTGTGCCCTTGCTCAGGTTTAAAGGCAGGTTAGGTGGTAGTTGTGCTTCCACCCAGACCGTTGTTTCATCGACCAGCGTAAATAAAGGGTCGCTGCTGCTGACTTGTTGGCCAATCAGAAAATCATCTTGTTGTACTACACCTGCATGCGGTGCCTTCAGTACAAACTGACCTAAAGGATGTTTGCTGGGCTGGTTCAGTTGGTTTTCGATCTCGCTGTTAGAAAGTCCAAACGCACTGACCTTAGTCAGACTTTGTTGGAAATTAGTTTGGGCCTGACTATAGCGGTTTTTACCCGCAAGGCTCTTGCCCAGTTTACGTACGATCTCCCACTCTTTCGCGTCATTTTTAAGGTCAGAGAAACGGTCTGCAAGTTCATCGGAAAACAGAGAAACCAACGGCTGCCCTTTAACGACATGATCACCTAACATGACATGGCGCTGAATTACGCGGACATCTGCTTGGGGGGAGACAATGCTGCTGTTATAGCGGTTAATTACGACTTCGCCTGGGACTATTCGGCTATCTGCTAGCAATACTGGCTTGAGTTTGGTGGTTTTCAGGTCGATCATCGCTTGCTGTTTGGCATTTAGATGAACAGTCCCTTCCTCTTCTTCATGTCCATGTTCATCTTCACTGCCGTGAGCATGCCCGTCGTTATCACTGTGCTCCTCTGCGGAAGCATTCTCATAACTTTCTTTATGCAGATATTCAGTTTCTTCAGCGTGATCATGCTCTTCTTCGTGTTGGTGTTCCGCTTCTTCGGCGTGATCATGCTCTTCATTGTGCTGGTGCTCGGATTCTTCGGCGTGGTCATGGCCTTCTTCATGCGGGTGTTCAGTTTCTGCGGCGTGATCATGACCTTCTTCATGATGGTGTTCGGCTTCTTTGGCGTGGTCATGGCCTTCTTCATGCTGGTGTTCAGTTTCTTCGGCATAATCATGGCTTTCTTCGTGCTTATGATCTGAATCTTCAGTGTGCTTTTCGTTGTCTTTATGCTGATGTGTAGGTGTTTTAATTGATTGCTGTTGAGCTGCTGCGTGGTTGCCTCCGGCAGAGGCATTGCCAACCAGAGTTGCTAGTAACAAATTGCTAACGAGTAAAGGTAGAGTTTTCTTTTGCATAACGAGTATCTCAGTGATGAAGGCCAATATTTATTGCTGATCTAACCAGTCTTGGAGTTGGTTGCTGATACTAAGCCAGTCAATCAGGCGGATATCGGATTCGGTATTCAAATTGATGTCTGCGGCCAGAGCTTGGTTCAGTTGCTGTAAGTTCTGCAGATAATTCGTGGTTGTCAGTTCGCCAAGCTTCCATAGCTTTTCCAATTGGCGATTCAATTGCACAAGGCTGCGTTGGCCGGGTTTTTGCCAGATTTGCTGTAATGACTGCTGTTGCTTCAAGCTGGACCAACTGCGTTCTAGCGCTGTTTCTGTATCTAGGCGTACTTGGGCCAAGGCTAAATCTGAGGTTTTGGCGCGGGCATTAGCGGCATCAACTTCAGCGCTATAGCTATTGCGAATATTCAGAGGAAAGCTGATGGAAAGTGCTATGACATCGTCATCACCATCTTGTCCAAACCCCAGCCCCAAGGTTGGTTCTGCTTTGCTCTCTTTGACCGATTGCTGCACTTTTAACTGTGCTTGCTGAGTTCTCATCCCATAAGTTCTTACAGCTAGATGCTGTTGGCTTAACTGTGTAAAGTCCGGTTGTTTAGGCAGGGTATAAGGTAGAGGTTGTGGCAAGGTTGGAATTAGATCACCCAACAAAACCGTTTGTTCAGCTTGAAAGTTGTGTAAGGACTGTTGTGCAGCCGCTTTCGTTTGTAATGCCTCGGATAAGGAGAGTTTTACTATATCCAGATCGATCTGGGTGGCATCGCCCGCATACAGTCGCTGTTGGGTTAGTTTGATTAGGCGTTGGCTGATCTTGAGCTGATCATCTGCGAGGGAAAGTAGGGCTTTAGCGCGACGGGTTTCCAGCAATAGTGTGAGGGCGCTCGCTGATATCTGATTTTCACTTTGTTGCTGTTCCAGCTTGGTAATTTGCTGCTGTAGAGCTGCTATTTGACTACGGGTATCTCGTTTATCAAATAGATCAATTGTCTGGCTGAGTGTTGCTTGGTAGGCACGTTCGTTCGTATCTTCGTAACTAAGTTCAATTTCAGGGTTATACACAGGCTGCTGCGCTGCAGTTAGTTCGGCATTAGCGGTCTTCACTTGGCTGTTGAGTTGTTGCCATTGTGGCGATTCAGCTAGGCGCTGTTGTAACTGTTGGCTCCAGTTTGCAGCGGTCTCTGCAAAAATTGGGGAAGAACTAGCAACCATTAGGCCTATGCCTATGGATCGAGTAATTATTTTTAGCTTCATATCAGGTCCCAAGCAAATAGCTCTTTTCTGGGTTAGATGAACAATGCCGGAGACTTTACATGGTGAAAATGATTTGAAACTGAATAAATGATATTCAGGATCACAAAGCTTCTGGGGGAAATAGAGGAGTATCAGCTGTGGAATAGGTACTGCAATAGAAAAACCTGTTAAGAATTTTTTCTATTAGTTCAAGTGATTGATCAAGCTGAGAACGTTATGCGTGTTGACGCGGCAATTGATAGTATTTTGTGTCTTATTTTCACTAAGTTGAAATTGCTCTGTTTAAGGTTGCTGTGCGACCACATATCACAATTCAAAGGCGCTCTTGAAAACGGCATAACAACTAGTCCAAAGATCCCGTCCCATAAAAAAGCCCTCATCACTGAGGGCTTTGGATTATTGGTTCATTAGATAATGTGCTATTGCTTCCAGATCTTCTTTTTGCATAAAGGAAGTACCATCTCTAACAACTTCCCCCATACTTCCTCCGAAGGCGTCACCATCATGCTTCAGGCCTGATTTTAACGCGTAAGCTAAATCTAATTCGGTCCAACCCTTGTCCAACAGCGCTTGC
>NZ_JAAEQH010000325.1 GCF_024231755.1 Neptuniibacter sp. | reverse complement strand
GCTAAATTCAACGCTTTTACCGGCCGAATGCAGCCGAACCTCAAATACAGGGATTAACGGCTATCAAACGAAAACCTACGGTTACGAGGGTGCCACAGGATTCAAAACCGTAGGTTTTCGTTCAAATGCCCCCGCTGGTCCATTGTAGGTGAAAACTCTCACGGCGAGGTGAAGATTGTTGTTAGTTTTGACGATGAAGATCCTGGTTTGCTGGAGACCTCTGAGAATGCGTTCTCTATCCCAAGTGGCGCGCTAACAGTCTCTGTAAGTGGGAATGAATATACATATTCTTCTGTCTCGATGAATTTCTTTCAGGGGGCAGACTATACGGGTTTTACAATAAATGCAGGCGATGGCCCTGATTATTTTGAATTTCACTCAGGCGTAAACGGCTATTCGCTGCTTAATTCTGTACCAACTGAGTTTTCACCGGGGGAATATGTGCTGTCTGGTTCGTACATCGTTACCAGCAATTACATTCCTGAGTTATATGAGGGGCTGTATCCTCATATAGATCCAACGCTTAGTGCAAGTTATGTCGATGATGCGCAGGCCCCGGAAAGTCCGTCAGTGCTGACATTTACCGGTGAAGGCAGTAATGGCCAACCTGTTGAGTTAAGCATACATTTTGATCCCGATTCGCCTGATTTTGTTACAACAGAACAATCTTGGGGGGTGGTAATGTACGACATGCCGTCAGCTACGGTCGTTGTGTCTGATAATGGTTTTGAGTTCGAATTAACCGGTGCTTCCCTAGAAATATCTGAATCTTGGGGGAATTTCTTTCTCACCTCTAATGACAACGCTGTCGGTAATATAGACTTTTATGGTCAAGCAACAGATCTAACGATGTTTGATCTGGCTAGCAGTACCCCGGTACAAAGTGTCGTGACGGATGCCACTCTTCAGGCAAATCAGCATGTATCGCCGTACTTCCACATAAATCAAACCTTTGCTGACTTACCACATTTAAGTTCGGCGCCTACCTTGTCATTGGATATTAATTCAGGTTCGTCTTGTTCAACGGGCGATCAGGTTGAGTATACCGTAAATTCGTATAATGAGTTTGGACCGTTATCTGTTGTTGTCAGTTATCCTCAAGCTGATCTTGTAGATATCAGTGACGGTGCTACTCAATATGCTTTTGAGGCTGATACTGCAGTGATTGATATTGTTAATGGGCCGCTGCTAATGACCTTGGATGGTGTGCGGTTGGCATTCAGACCAATGGAACCGGCCGGAAACGCCCTTTCTATTGAAACTATGCAATCCGTCGATTCACAGTTAGAGCAATTCAGACTGGACGTGAGCAATGTAATGTCACCTGAATTTGCGCCTGGTGACAGTGGTTCTGCAGCGCCGGTGACCGTAGATGCGTTATACAGCATTTTCAGTAACAGTTCTTATTGGTTTGAAGCTGGTAAGCTTTTTGGTGCGTCTGTGTCCAAAAACGTCGTGCCAGTGCAATGTAATTAATATTGCTCCGCTCAAAGGCGAGGTAACTCGCCTTTATTCCAAAGTCTCTCTTTGTTACTTCGCAAGCTCCCTTAATCTCCCCTCACCACCAAATATTACCAACCCGTTCCTTAATACACTTAGCATTACATTCAATCACCTTCTAAGGAATGGCTATGTGCATAATGAATTGTCAGAATTGTTACTACAAAGAAATTAATCCGGCTGATGACGAAGGCCATTGCTATATGTTTAAGTTTGCGCCGCCAGGAGAATGCCGGCAGTTTAAGTTGAGCCCGGAAGCAGAGCAATGTCTTGAGCGTAACCTGGAGAACCAAAATTGAAAGGGTATATACAGAGAAATCCTATTAATGTTCTTTTGGCTTTGGTCTGTATCAATGCTGCCAATTTCGTTTTCGTCGTAATACATACTGAACCCCGCAGTATTATCGCATTCATAGGGGTGTGTGCATCGTTTATTACACTATTTCCAGCAAAAATAGCCGTTGATATTGTATTTGAGGGTAAAGGTAATAAAGATATTGAATAGATGAAGTACATTAAAAGACTTGTTTATTTGCGTGGCGACGATTGATATTTTTCACATGGAGTTTGTCGGTCTCAGGGTTGTTAGGAAGTCTTTTAAATAGCAGTCGGCCAGCGCAAAAATGCACCCTGTTAATACTTATTAAATCGTCAGTATATTTTTTTAGATGAAGATGTAGCTCATCAGCATAAATGACATTAAGAGGTTGCGATGTTTTAAACTCAGCATTGCCACTGAAAACTATGATTGAGTGAAAAACCTTTTTGGGTAGGAAATCAAATATCGATTCTACGGCTTTGACGTGTTTCATATTCTGATGAATAGGGTTTTGAAAGGGGTGTTTGCTGGTCTGAAATGTCTGCATCCACTGCTTAGAACTAGCATCAGCAAATATCCAACCATCGTAATGTTTAGTCTCGATAACGAATATCCCAGTTGTAGATATGAATATGTGATCTATCTGCGTCGTCGAGCCGTCTGCTAATGTCAGTGTAACGTTGTTAAATAACACTTCCCGCTCTTTGTCTAGAATTCGGTGTAATGCTTTATGAACAATATACTCACCTTCGTTCATCCTGTCAGGAACAGCGCCAAGTCCCCATAATACACCGGACTGTCCATTAGATTTATTTGCTACTGCATGACCAATAAAGAATCCGGTGAGGAGAATTATCCCCAAAAATACTATAACTAATTGACCGTCCATCGATACCCTCAATAATAGATTAAGACTTCTGGCGCGGGTCTGCGTGCCTTGGTTTTTGCTGAAATTGTCCTGGGTACTTTGAATCGCACAATTCGCTGTGCACCTTTATAGGTTTCTCTTAGTAAATGACCATCATGGTTTGAGAGTAATACCCGGTCAAAATGTTGCTTTTTAGCAGTTAGTAGCCTGTCGAGCTCTACGTGCCGTTCGTGCTTAAATCCTTGAGCGGTATATTCAGTGAACACCGATGACTGGGTGTCATGCTTGAGATAGGGCGGGTCCGCATAAACGCAAATTTTATCTCGTTTCCCCTCTATTGAGGCGGCTAAGTTAATGAAGGTAGAAAAATCTAAACTGTGAAATTCTGCATGCTCTAATTTTTCTGCAAAGTAGTGAATTTCATGTTCTGGGAAATACGGTTTTTTGTACTTGCCAAATGGTGTGTTGAACTGGTTCTGAGAGTTGTAACGTAGCAATCCATTGTATCCGTGTCTCGATAAGTAGAGCAGCACTATTGCCCGGTCCTCCAAACAGGTCATGAGGTTAAACGCATCCCTTAAGCCGTAATAGTAATCAGGATTGTTAGTCTCAGACCTGAACAGTGATTTTGTTTCTTTGATGACAGCCTCAGGGTCGTTGTGAACTAATTTGTATAGCGTAATAAGGTCTTTGTTACTGTCGTTGAGTATGTAGCGCTTGTACGAAGTATTGAGAGCGACAGAAGCACTGCCTGCAAAGCACTCAATTAGAATATCGCCCTGCCGAGGTATATGCCTAAGCAATTTGCTCATCATGAGTTGTTTGGACCCTGGATACTTCATAAATGCGCGAACGGCCATCGTGCTAACCTGTGATTATGTTTAGTGTTATTGTATTAGTCTTAGCAATCTTGAGGGCCGTTACTTATGTCTGAAATTGGAGGCATTTGTCCTAATTGCGATGAAGCTGGGTTGCTGCATATCGATGAGCATTATGTGAGGTGTGATAATTGCGATTTTGAACGTTATAGTTCGCAACAGGAGTTGGATCACTATATCAATGATGAGATGTTGGACAAGGACCCGCTGGCAGAACGGTTATTAACATTAATAGAGCCGGAGCCTGTTATTGATAATCGGGTCAGTCGGCCAATGGGAATGAGAGATTTTGAGATTAAGCGTTGAGCCATAAGCCTTATTAATACATTATCTTACTATGATTTGTGTCATAAGGATAAAACCTGGCAATGCTTGGATTGCAATCGATCGTACTAAGTAATTCTATTTACCGGAACAAAATAGTTAGAATTGATGTTAATGGCCACACCAACCTCTCTGGTGGCAATGGCGCCGGTAAGACATCCTCGCTCAATTTAGTGCCGGTGTTTTACGGTACGGACCCCAATAAATTGGTCATCAAAGTCGCCGGTAAAGTCTCTTTTCTTGAATACTATCTCCCTCAGCAATCTAGTGCATTGATCTTTGAATATCTTCGCGATGATGGGCCTCGT
Source organism: Neptuniibacter sp. (assembly GCF_024231755.1). Taxonomy (GTDB): domain Bacteria; phylum Pseudomonadota; class Gammaproteobacteria; order Pseudomonadales; family Balneatricaceae; genus Neptuniibacter. Next base: position 6,622 of record NZ_JAAEQH010000325.1, on the reverse strand, counting down.
TTAGCGTTGCTTCATCGTCATGCCAGTGGCACTAAGCATGTTTATCGATTTATTGCTGGTGGTTTTGAGGAAACATTTCTCAGTCCATCAATAAAGGCACTGGTGGGATCTGGTGCGAGCATGGGGGATGTGCTTCGGGCTATTAGCAGTATGGGATTTGATGTCAGTCGTCAAATTGACATCATTATTGATTACCGCGCCATTATCCAACATGACAAAAAGCTGCTTCAGCGGCATGGCCGAGGTAGAAACACCGAACGGGAACTTGCTTACCAATATTGCTTGGGTGGCCGGAATAGCTATATGAGCAATTTAGATGCAATGGCTTATTCAGTCTTAAGTCGTAAGGATATGTTCGACCGCTTTAAAACGATGATTGCTGAAACGCAGTTTAACGAACTGTATATCGAAGAACGCTCGGATATGCTCAAGGACAAATCTTTGCGAGAGGACATTGGTTCTATTCGCACGTTCACGCAATCGGAAGATGCAATTCGCAGTTGTATTGCCAGTTACTACGAGCGAGAAGACTTGTTATCTCAGCGAGATACTGTGGCTGGACAGCTTAAATCGCGGTTATTAGAAGCGCATGAGACCTGCGATGAACTGGCGATCAAGATCCGTGAGTGTGATGACCAGTTAAATGATAAGGAATTGCAGTATCGCGGCCAGTCCATGACCTTAAGGGAGCAGGTAGATGCCTGTGCGAGCAGAATACATCACCTGGAACGCGAAATAAACGCTATCCAGGATGATCGCGAGCGATATGATGAACTTAATATTCCCCAGATGCGTGCTGACTATGGCCAGTTAAAGTCCTATCGAAGCGAATTGACGCAGTTAGAGCAGTTTTATACGGATATTACTAAACAGGTTCAAAACCTTGAATTTGAAAAACAACAAAGTATAGCTCATGCCAGAGAAGTGCGTGATGAAGTACGCGCTGATATTGAAAAACAGCGAAGCGAATTAGGTAAGAAGCGTGAGCTGGTCACAAAGCAATTTGAGGCGCTGATTGAGAAAGTGCGTAAGCAACGAGAGGAAGCGCTTGAGAAGTACAATGAGGAGCATTTAAAAGAGTATCAGCGTCGTGCAGAACAATTAACGGTCGCCCAACAAAAAGCGCTGTCTTCCTCGTTCACTGATGATGAAATTCACGCAATTAATGAGTTAGAGGCTCGCGAGGATTTATTGAAAGAGCAATGCAACAGTACTGATCGGGAAGTAGCAACTGAACGAAAATTGTATCAGGATGCCAGTAAAAAGCGGGATGACATTATCGAGGTTCGTCGTGATCACGAATCGCAGTGTCAGCGGTTGCAGGCAGACATTGACAGGATCACCAAATTAATCACGCCTAGCAAAAATAGCTTCTTGGCCGCACTTCGTGAGCACCATCCAGATTGGCCTGAGACTATCGGCAAAGTGATCCCTGCAGAGATATTGGCAAGAGAAGATTTAGAGCCAGTATTGGATAATAGCGGTAGTGATAGTCACCTATTCGGCTGGGAACTGGCACTTCATAAACTGGAAAAGCCAGAGTTTGCGTTGGAGATTTCACAGCTCGAGGAAACGTTACGTGGATTTGAAATTAAACTCGCTGCAGTAGAAGAGAAACTTGCTGACTTGCGCACCCAGGAAGGGCAGATTTATAAGTATATGAGTGAGCGAGAGAAGGCGCTGCGTATTCTTGAACGACGTGCTCAGACACAGCAAAAGGAATGGGCAGCGATTTACACGGAAATCAAGGATAAGAATACAGAAGCAAAACGTGCGTTGCGAAAGCGACAGGAAGCCTATCGCAAAGAGGCGGATGCGCTTAAGTTAGCTCTATCTCGGTTCGAGAAGGATTCAGAAGAAGAAAAACAACAACTCAAACGTAATTTTGACCAAGGAGTATTGGAGCATAAAACGAATCTTGCGGCCGACCTTGGTGATTTGGATACCGAGTTGGACCACCTGGTAGAACGTCGTACTGAGATAGATGCGCTTTGCAAAGAAAAAGAAGCTGAAATTCAGGAAGTGTTTGAGCAGCGGTGCACGGCGGAAGGTGTTGAACCGGCTAAAATTCGTCAGGCTGAGGAAAACGTTAGACAACAGGAAGCGATCATTAAAAAGGTCAGTGGTTATCTTCAAACGCTGGAAGAATACGACCACTTTGAAAAGCACCGTTTGAGTCAGCTAAGCGACTTACAATCTGCACAGACTTCGAAGTCGACAGAGTTACAAACACTTAAAACCCAACTGCTTCAGTTAAAGAATGAATACCAGGCAATTACCAAAGAACTCCAAGACGCAAAGGAGCAGGCAGATAGTCGCTTTAAAGTTCTCACTAAGTTAATTGAGCAAGGACAACATCAGATAAAGCGTTGCCCGGGAGTCGTGAATGCAGTTGAATTGGAAACCGGTACCGGTAGCCTTGAACATCTGATAAAGCAAATTCAGTTGCTGCTTGACGGTGAATACAAAAAGCGTAATGAGGTATTTGACGGTGTCGCTAGTGTTCAGCGGATATTAAATACCTTTATCAATTCGAAAATCTATAGGGCATGGGATTACCTGGTTCGCCAGCGTCAGTCTCGCATGGGGATTGCTGAGTCAGAAGATAACTTCAGGTTGTCGCAACCGCTCGATCTTGAAACACTGCTTAATAATGAAATACCGACTATTAAGGATGGACTGTTAGAGCAAGTCCGGGCAGTGGGTGATAACCTGTCGAAATATCACACAATTCTGGATAGCCTCAACAAAGAAGTGGCGCGGGTGTCGCGTCACTTGGGGCGCGAGGTCAATACTGGCAATCCGTTCGATGAAATCACTGATATTTCCTTCGAGCTAACTTCAGTGATAGTGGAAGGGGATTACTGGTCTGCACTGACGGCATTTAATCAGCAATGGAAAGCCTGGCGTGAATCCAGAAGTGAGATATTGCCGCCTGATGCTTTGTTGGATGCGCTGTACCGGGCGAATGAACTGCTTAGTCAGGCGAAAATTGGCAAAAACATTGATTCATTGCTGCGTTTAACCATCCATTTGAACGAAAATGGCAGACATGCTCGCATCGCTAGTCAAAGAGATATGGAAAACGCTTCCAGTAACGGTTTGTCCTATCTGGCGATTCTGGTGATTTTCATGGGGATGACTCGCTACCTTTGTCCTAATGAAGCCATTAAATTGCACTGGTCCATAGACGAGTTCGCCAATTTGTCTCTTCAAAACATCGCTAAGGTGTTTGAAATGCTCACCGAGAAAGGGATTTATTGCTATTCTGCATTCCCAACCAGCGATCCGAATATCTTGCAGCACTTCGACCACAAATACCTTATCAATGTACAAGAGGGCGTTCGTCAATTTAAGGATCAGGTAGTGAAAACTGATAATCCGTTTTTAGCGCAATCGAACCAATTGATGGTGGAGGGCTAAGTCTATGGCGAGTGAAACCTTTACCAGTGTGGCGCAGACACTATTAACCGGTGAGATGATTTGTGAAACAGTCTATCCCAATGAATACCAGTTTTTACAGAATGATATTAATACCGACCAGATTGAGAAGTTTTTAGCACAAATAGACCGGGGACTGGCTTGTACGCAGGATGGTAGGGCGTATTATTGCGCTTTTCTTGATGTGGAAGAGTCAGGGGCGAAAACAGCTATTCGACAGGTGTTTCGTGAAGTTGCACAGGATTTAGAGCCGCTTTTACGGTGGATGCGCTTTGTCCGCGAAGCAAATGCTATGGGGCAACCCGTTGAGAGCGGTATGCTGGTTAAACAAAGTGAATTATTGCAGGCGGTGGAGAGTTCACCGGCTAAGTATCATGAACTTAATGAATTGACAAAAAGCGGCTTGTTTAAATCGTCTGCGAAAAACAGCAGCGCGAAAATCGATCAGATACTCGGCAAACTCAAAGACAAAGGGTATTTGGTTGTGCAGGATACATCCGGTGCACTATTTCGAGCAACAGGTCTGTGGAGTTACCTCTACGATGTGCTGGAATTCATTCGCGCTAATGAGCATTTGGAAAGTGACGATGATGGCAACGACCAGCCGGAGTTATTCTAGTGGCGCGATTAGACGATGCCAAAGACGGTTTAAAGGCCATCTCCGTTCATGCTGATGCGTTGCTGGATGCATACCTTAATACGCAGAGTCGGCTATTAGATACTGAGCAGAATCAATCTGCGATAAAGTCGATGTTAAAGCATCACCTGGCTTGGCAAATTGATCCGGATGAACCGGTGGTATTAAGTCGGGCGCTGACGACAACCTTAGATACACTGACACGCAGTTACCGAATCTCAGTGGCCAATAGCGAAGTGGGTTCATTGTGGACTGAAATGATGCGAGCTGTCGATGATTACCAACAAGCGTATGCGAAAGGCGCGACAACAGATGCTGATACTTTCTTAGGGCAGGCCTTTGAACTGGGCTTTCAATTGATAGAGAGCTTACGTAATGCACTGGCGGGGTATTCTCACTATATTAATTCAGGTTTCACGGAAATCCGTGATTTAGAGCTTAGGGCCAAAGCAAATCGCCGCCAGGTAGACAAAGCCCGAGAGTTCAACGATATTTTAGAAGGCTTCGATTTTGAAGAATTAGACAGTAAGGCCGGGTATAACACCGAACTGCGGTTATTACTGCGTAAAGTGATCCCCCGGGCTATCGCCAGATGCAGTGAAGAACTCAACTATGCCATTGGTCGTTTGCGTGAAATGCTTCACGTTATTAATGAGCAGCAAAAGAAAACCAGACTGGTAGAACAGGTCTTGGAGTTGTACGAACGAGAGGATGACTATTCCCCCTCCTTAGACTCACTGGATGCCATACCACAGAGTCTAAATAAGGCGCCGGCACTGCTAGTTAACTCGCGAGCAAACCCCTATCACGAAGGTTCTGCGTTAGCGCTTGCCGAAATTGCCAGTAAGCTTGAAACCAGTGGCAGTAAAGAGGTAGAGGTTCATACCCCTGAGCCGGTGGTTGATGGGCTGGATGCCGAAGAAGTTGAGCTGGAGTCGAATCCAATCTGGCTGGCCGCTCAAAACTTAATTGAACTGACCATGCAGCAAAACGGTGTATTTTCAGCTACCAAGGTCTATGAGCAATTCAATTTGCCGTGTTCAAAGGAAATATGGCTGTTGGGGTTGGTGAATGCGGTCAATGCAATCAAGGGTGAGCAGCGTAATGACATAGAGCTACGATTCATTGAACGTGTGGATAAGCAGATGTCAGGTAACTTGTGGGTAGAGGATATTCTGTTACGCCGTCAGGAGCGAGTAAGGTGAACCGTTATTTTGAAGTGGTTCAGCGTTTGGTGTCGCGGGGAGAATATAGAGCTCGTTTAAATAAAACCTGGCAAGAGATTCATGATGAAACCGGCTTGGGTGTTATTGTTGGTAAAGAGGTTGCCTTCACTGCTGAAGAACGCCAAAAACTTCGAGTTTACATTCAGCATAAAACTGGTCTCGATCCATCTGACAGTAAGGTAACTGTGCCCGCTACACGCCACGAAACGTCCAAGATTAATGCCGATGAAAAGACATTCAAAGCAACTGTGTTCAGCCATCTACTTCGAGTGGGCAGAGCTAGCGGCGATCCTATACAAACTATTCACGGCGACGCCATATTGCCTGTGGGGTGTTTTCTCTCAATTGCTGCATCGAATCTGGATTTAACCGGAGAAGTCGTTGTCATCGTGGAGAACGGTGATTTAATGAGTCATTTGCATGAACTTAACTGGCCTGACTCACTGTGCAACGCGCTTTTTATTTACCGTGGCCATAGTCATGACGTCAATAAATTAAAATTTCTACTTAAAGAATCATATCCAAAGCGCGTTTTGGGCTTCTTTGACTTTGATCCTGCTGGTCTACTAATTGGCTTGGAGAATTCTATTGGATTTGATGGACTCGTAATACCTGAAATAGAGGAAATTGCGAATCATCCAGCGTTACTTCGTCGTATTAATCAACCGTCTGTGTTTTTTACCCAATCTCAGCAATTGAATAGATTGCAAACAAAAGTATCTAACGCGTTAGCTGTTCCAGTGAGGTTTATGCTTGAGTCGAATATCGCAATCATGCAGGAATCAATGGCCGCACACGCTTTATCACTGACAGAGGTGTCTGTCAGGTAATAAATACTAGCATCAGTTAGATAAATGGTTGCTCGATTGAAGAGGGAATATATTCTCTATGCCTGTAATTTCCAAATGCTTATCGACAAAATATTCAATGATACTGCTATTGTATGTGGTCATTTAGACACATTATATAGAGTGCTTTTGGTCAAAAGCGGACGTACTGCTAATTCTGTCTGCACGACTTTTTTGATCGTACTCCGGACGTTCGAGTTAACGCTTAATCTACGGACTGTTAATCATACTGACAGTGTATCATTATGATAAACAGCCACTTACATAGATGATATTACAGGCTCACGATCCTTTGTAACCTCACTAATTCTATTAAAAGAATAAATTAAATACTGAGCTATCCCCACGAATAGTAAAATAAAGTCAAAGAGTTAGGGAACATTCATGGCATTTGGTGATCAGATCTTTCGCCAAAAAAAACCAACACAGAAAACACCATGAATGCACGCTCTATATTGAACAATCTTGTC
>NZ_JAAEQH010000324.1 GCF_024231755.1 Neptuniibacter sp. | reverse complement strand
TTTCCCCGCATTCATCAGAAAACATGAGGCGTTTTATCTGACGAGCAGAATCAAGATCAGGATAGATTGAGGTAATACTGAGCTTCCCTACAACATCTACGGCAGCATAACCCAGTAGCTTTTCTGCAGCAGCATTGAAAAGCTGAATAATCCCCGCTCCATCAACCCCAATAACAGGATCAGGGCATAGGGATACCAGTACTCTCTCATCTACGTTATTCACAAATAATTCCTAGTTTATTTTTATGATTTTGGAAAATTATTGGGCATAAACGATACATGTTTAAGCAAATAAATACAAAAAGTTATAAACAGAGAAATAAGTAGAAGAAAATACAAGGTAAGAAGCTTTGAAGTGGTGGGCGTGGAGAGGCTCGAACTCCCGACATTCGCCTTGTAAGGGCGACGCTCTCCCAACTGAGCTACACGCCCACTTCAGAAGTGCCTAGTCTAGTACCTTTCAGGCAATTTTGAAAGGACATCACTTACTGTTTGAAGTAAGTGGCGGAACGGACGACTTTACATCGCGACCCGTTACCTATGAAAGATGACAGGCAGGTATTCTAACCTTTCTCTTTCAAGTAAGTGGCGGAACGGACGGGACTCGAACCCGCGACCCCCTGCGTGACAGGCAGGTATTCTAACCAACTGAACTACCGCTCCACATAAAATACGGGACTCGAACCCGCGACCCTCACTCCACCTCGTAGGTGACAGTCAGGTATCGAACCAACTGAACTACCGCTCCGCAGCGGTTGGATTTTCATCCAGCGCTTAGTGGTGGGCGTGGAGAGGCTCGAACTCCCGACATTCGCCTTGTAAGGGCGACGCTCTCCCAACTGAGCTACACGCCCACTAAGCAGATGGCTTATCATTTTACTTCCTTGATCAGCACTTCGATCTTTAGAAGATGGCGGAATGGACGGGACTCGAACCCGCGACCCCCTGCGTGACAGGCAGGTATTCTAACCAACTGAACTACCACTCCACATTGTCTCGTACCGCGACCGGGGCATTATTTAGTGGTGGGCGTGGAGAGGCTCGAACTCCCGACATTCGCCTTGTAAGGGCGACGCTCTCCCAACTGAGCTACACGCCCACTAAATATTCACTATCTAAGCTCTTAAAGATAGTGGCGGAACGGACGGGACTCGAACCCGCGACCCCCTGCGTGACAGGCAGGTATTCTAACCAACTGAACTACCGCTCCACATTTACTACGGGACTCGAACCCGCGACCCTCACTCTCCTTGGAGTGACAGCCAGATATCCAACCAAATGAATACCGCTCCACTTTCCAATTTGAGACTTCGTAGCGCCCCAAACGGAGTGCGAATTTTACGTGTTTTAGCTAGCTTGTCAAACCCCTAAATTAAAAAAAAACTAAAAAGATTTAGATTGAACATTCCTTGTACAAATCAGTAGGTTATGTGTTGGTTTTGTAACCAGAAAATATTGTTTCAGGCTTAAGATCCAGATATGCATAAGTACTGAGAAAACAAACATAAATAGGTTAATATGCCCAGATAATAGGCAGTTCCTGTCAATAGGAACCTTTAAATGTACTCAAGGAATCAATAGATGAGCAGTGCTGTTGAACGGGCTCTGGATAGTTTTGTGCAGAAACTGAACGAACTACAGCCTGAAGCGCCCACCCTTCCCTATAATCCCGATTGGCCTTCAGACTGTTACTTAAACACAGGATCAGCAGGTGAATCTGTCAAATGGAAACCAGCCTTACAAAGTGAGCCTTCAGATATGTTCTCCCGTATGGAGGAAGCATTAGATGAAAGGGTACACCCGGATATTATTGCTTACTTCAGTCGATTTTGGTCGGACCCACTCCCAGCAACCTGTTCCGATGGTGACCTGAGCCTTATCCAGGTTTGGAACCCGGATGATATGGAACGCCTGCGCAGTAACCTTATTGGGCATGCACTATCTAAGCGGCAGCAAAAACGTCCACTGACCTTTTTCTTTGCTTGTGCTGAGCCCGACGATAACTACTTTATCAGTGTAGATAACTTCAGCGGTGAAGTACTGTTGGAACTACCCGGCAAGCCTCCAGTTCGTCGCCTTGCTGACAATTTGGCCGAGTTTCTTAACTCACTTGAGCCACGTAAGATCGAAAATATGGAATAAGCCAATGACCTTTAAAGCAACCATACAAAAAATCTTAATTCTGATCGCAGTGTTATCAATCCTCCCTCTTTCAGGATGTACCACTCTTAATTCTCAGACTCTTGATCTTCACCCTGAAATCCAGGTAAGCCGGCAGTTTTCAAAAGAGAAGCGCTTTGATATCCAACCAAAAGATCTGCGTGTAAATAAAGTGATTGGTCTGCGACACACAGGTAAGGATCCTCAGCCTGAAATAGTCTTGCAAGACAGCTTAAAACTACTCTCTCATACAGCGGAACACGCACTGGAAGATATGGGTATTCGCCGCTTCTATGCCGGTGAATTTACACTAAAGGTCAGCCTTCTGGATCTTAACTATAAGGTTAAAAAATCAGGTCTAAAACAAACTATCGATCTTGATATGAAAATGCGGGTGGAACTGAGCAAAGGAGTCAAAAGTTATACTGGCAATTATGCTACTACCAAACAGCATGTCTTTCTGAATACTCCATCAGAACAAGACAATGAAGAGATTATTGGAAAGTTGGTGAGTGAAACCATGAACCGAGCATTCAATGACCCTCAGCTCTTGGATTTCATTCAATTTAACTAGTGGACTGTAATATATTGACCGAAAAAATAAGGCTGGATTTATCCAGCCTTATTTATTTCACCAGCCCACCGTATAGGAAAGTAAGCGGCTGATCTGGCACAGTGGCCTACCTGACTCCTCCTGCCACTGATTAAAGCTCTCCTGAACTTTGATCAAATCTCTTTTAGCCGTCGGTTTTTTCTCGACAATACCCTGAGCTTTGAGTGCAGCAACCACATCATCGGTGAGAATAAAGGTATCTTTACCGACCATACGTAAAAAATAAGGTCCAGAGTTTCCACCCAACTGATTACCCTGCTTCTTCAGCAGCTCCCATAAACCGATAATATTGTCACTCGGCCATTCAGCAAGCATACGCGCAAAGCTTCCGTTTTTCTGAGCTAGTTCATGCACCATCAACGCATTAATACGTGTTGATTTAATCTTTCCCCAATGCCGGATAAGTTTGTCGTTCTGCATCAGGTTTTCAAGCTGCTCATCACTCATCAGGCAGATCTTTTCCGGATCAAAAGCAAAGAAAGCTTTTTCAAACTCAGGCCATTTAGAATCCACTAACGAATGTTTTAGCCCCGCCCGAAACACCCTGCGTTGCATATCACTCAGTATCCGGTCATCTGGTACAACCGACAGTTCCTCCAAGGTTTTAGGAACGGGTAGCAATGCTTCTATATCCTCACCGCTTTTATGCGCCTGTACATGTTCATAAATCCATTTAAATGATTTCACTTGTCGCCATCCTTTTCAAAATCAAGTGACGCGGAGTTTACGCAGTAACGCAGACCTGTAGGTTGAGGACCATCCGGAAATACATGCCCTAAATGACAATCGCAGCGTGAACAGGTGATCTCGGTACGAATCATACCGTGCGTTACATCCCGGTGTTCATCAATCACCCCATCTGCTGTAGCCTGCCAGAAGCTTGGCCAACCACTGCCCGAATCATATTTCTCTTCTGACCGGAAAAGCGGTTCGCCACAACATTTACAGCGGTAAAGCCCGTCTTGATGATTGTTATAATATTCACCGGTAAAAGCTCTTTCCGTCCCCTTTTCCCGGCATATACGGTACTGCTCAGGCCCCAACAACTCTTTCCACTCCTGCTCGGACTTAATTACTTTTTGTTTTTCATCACCCATAAAACCTCCTAAACAGGAAAATCAACCCTGAACCAGCATAGATACTAGGTATAGCTACTAGGTTTAGTACCACAAAAGGCGTACAATTGGCCTCTTTTTTCAGAGGCTTACGCTTTAGTAGCCTCGTTGCGTTAGGACAACATCTGAGCGGATAGATTCCCGTCAGATGAATGCAGGACATAAAAATGCCAGTTATCCGTAAATCAAACAAGCTGATCAATGTATGTTATGACATTCGTGGACCAGTTCTTCAGGAAGCCAAGCGCCTTGAAGAAGAAGGTCAGCGAATCTTAAAGCTGAACATTGGTAATCCGGCCCCATGGGGGTTTGAAGCACCAGAAGAGATCGTGCAGGACGTTATCCTTAACCTGCCCGCCTCCCAGGGCTACTGTGATTCAAAAGGTTTGTTTTCCGCCCGTAAAGCGGTGATGCAGGAGTGTCAGAAAAACGGAATTAAAAATGTAGGCATAGAAGATATCTACATTGGTAATGGTGTTTCTGAACTAATCGTGATGGCCATGCAAGGCTTGCTCAACGACACCGACGAAATGCTCATTCCGGCTCCGGATTAACCATTGTGGACAGCCGCAGTTAGCCTGAGTGGCGGCAACCCGGTTCATTACCGCTGTGATGAAGAGCAAGGCTGGGCACCTGATATCGAGGATATGCGCAGTAAGATTACTGATCGTACTAAGGGTATTGTTGTTATCAATCCTAACAACCCTACAGGAGCGGTTTATCCGAAAGCGGTTCTCGAACAGATCGTAGACCTTGCCCGCGAGCACAACCTGATTATTTTTGCTGACGAAATTTACGATAAAATCCTGTATGACGAAGCTGAACACACCTCGCTTGCTTCCCTGGCAGACGATGTACTGTTCATCTCCTTCAATGGGCTTTCCAAATCCTATCGAGCAGCGGGTTTTCGTTCCGGCTGGATGATCGTCAGTGGGCCAAAACACAATGCCCGAGACTACGTTGAAGGCCTGGAGATGCTCTCTAGCATGCGTCTGTGCTCTAACGTGCCAACCCAGCACGCTATCCAGACCGCGCTTGGCGGCTATCAGAGTGTTGATGAACTAATCGTTCCAGGTGGACGTTTATATGAGCAGCGTAATTTGGCCTGGGAGATGCTGAATGAGATCCCTGGCGTTAGCTGTACCAAACCAGAAGGTGCACTATACCTGTTCCCTAAACTTGATCCTGAAGTTTATCCGATCAAGAACGACGAGAAGATGGCACTTGATCTGTTACTACAACAGAAAGTCCTAATCGTTCAGGGCAGCGGCTTTAACCTACCAGATACACAGCACTTCCGCTTGGTATTCCTGCCACGTGAAGATGAACTGCGCGATGCGATAGAACGCATAGGAACGTTCCTCAAAACATACGAACAATAATTAAAGGCCGCATATATTGCGGCCTTTTTTGTAAAAACATTGTAACCAAACAGACTTATACTTTAGACTGAAAGCACTGAACTTAAGTCTAACGAATGGAAGGTAAACAATGTTTATCAAGGTAAGAAAGAACTGCGGTATCTACATGGAACACAACGGTCTGGAACAACGTCACCTCGTTCCAGTTACCTCTAACTTTCTGATCAACCTGAACCACGTTGCAGAAATTTCCTTCTATACCATTAAAGAAAGCAAAACACGTTATGATCTGGAACATCATGAAGTGACTGTTCCACCCCACACTCGTGTTATTCACCTGCAGATGAGTTACCTGTTTGGCTCTTACAAAGAAACGGTAAATGACAAGACTACACGTCTAGTGGATCGCAGCTATTACAAGCTTTATTTCATGCCGGAAGAGATGGGGCAGTACGAATCCATCCGAGGCGAGATTGAAGGTATGGTAATAAACCAGGATTAATAAGAAGCGGCATTAGCCGCTTTTTTTTGCCTTAAAATCAAAAACTTCTTGCAAAAGCACCCTGACATCTCTAAATCTTCTATATAGCGCGTTTCATTTTGGGTATGCATAACTTTTCGGAACGCGATAATAAGAATCTGATCTCTAAGGAGTGTATATGGAGATTCGTGAACTACTCGAGCAAACGGACAAACTACCTAACGTACCAGAGGTAGTACGACAGTTAATTCAGCAACTGAACAACCCTGCTGCTGACTACGGTGAGATTGCCGAAAAAGTTTCCCAGGACCAAACGCTCTCTCTAAAAATTCTACGTTTGGTGAACTCTGCTCACTTTGGTCTTAACCGCAAAGTTTCCTCTATTGATCAAGCCGTTGTAATGCTAGGCATGGTTCGCCTGAAAACTCTGGTGATAGCTTCTGGTATCGCGGGCTCAGTTAAAGAAGTTGAAGGGCTGGATCTGAAAAAGTTCTGGAGCGAGTCGTTCCGTATCGCAGCACTTTCCAAGTGGTTTGCCGAACGTGATACAGAAGTTGATCCTGATATCGCTTTCACCGCAGGTCTTATCCATAACATTGGCCTTCTGTTATTCCACCTTGCTCAGCCAGAGCGTGTTCAGGCAATCCAGGCATTGATTGATAAGAGTGGCAGCAGCCGAAATGACGCTGAGAAAGAACTGTTGGGCTTTACCTCTCCTGAAGCGGGTCAAGCTCTGCTGGATATGTGGAGTTTCCCAGAGGAACTGGGCGTAGCTGTACGCCAGTATAAATCCCCAACTTCATTTGAAGAACCTTCTGCTCTCGCCGCAGTAGTTCACCTTGCTTGCGTGGTGAACACAGCAATACAAGATGAGAACGATCTAGAAACACTGCAGGGTAACTACCCCGCCGATGTTGCAACACTGGCGGGTGTATCAGCTGATACTCAAGGAGCATTGGAAGAAGCTCTGACACTCGAATCCGGCCTCGATGGTTTAGCTTAGCAGGCCACACAGTCTCAAACGCAAAACGGCAGCTCAAATAGCTGCCGTTTTTATAATACTTTGAAGAAGATTAAGCTGGAGTACGTACCGCTTTAATACAGGTAAGAATATCTTCAACATCATCCAAAGCCCTGTGTTTCCGATACTGAGCTTTGGCCAGAAAGCCAAACTGTATTAACTGCTCTTTACTTAAAACCCGATCCAAACCTGCCATACGGAAATCAGGCTTCATACCTGTAGCCTGGAACAAGCGTTTTAACCAGAACAGATCAAACTCAAATGCATCACTAATCAGGGTTTTACCTTTAAGTTTCTCATTCAGGCGTTTACAGGCAGAGATGATATCCAGTCCTTTTTTACATAGATCATTTCGATCAATGCCATGCATCTCTTCCGCATAATCATCCCAGTAATGCCAGTTCTCAGCAGTTTCCGGATTGATCAGAAAGCTATCCTGCTCTCCGGTTTCATCATTTTTCCAAGCCACTTCAATCGGGTATGACTCTTTACCCAAACCGCTGGCTTCAAGATCAATACAAATCAGTTCCATTAATTCTCTCTTGTGTACAGTAATACCTTCAGCCCTTTTTCAATTTCCGCTTCGGGGAAATCATCTGGATTCGCTAAACGCTCTTCGAACTTAAAATCCGGACACTCTTCAAGCATAAGCTGTTTTAGAAATTCTGTCCCATTTTTAGGATCATTATGGCAAGCCATAACCTGACTACCATCATGGGTTAGCTCATTTAAGCGACGAATAACTTTACGGTAATCCTTCTCCGCCACAAAACTGCCAGGCTGAAAGCTAGGCGGATCTATTACGATCAGATCGTAAGTTCCCAGTTGACGGACCCTTTTCCAAGAACGAAACAGATCATAAGCCAGAAATGTCACTTTATCTCCAGGAAGGCCATTCAGTCGATGGTTCTCTCTTCCAGTATTAATAGCACCACGGGACATATCTACGTTAACCACGTGATCTGCTCCACCCGCGAGTGCAGCAACTGAAAAAGCACATGTGTATGAGAACAGGTTCAACACCCTTTTCCCGCCAGCATTGTGCATTACCCAACGACGCCCTTCTCGCATATCCAGAAACAGACCGCTGTTCTGGTTACGTTGCGGTTTGACCTGATAAAACAGCCCCAGTTCCATCGTACTCATCTGCTCAGGCACTTCACCCCAGGCAATATCCTGCTGGGACTCTTTACCACGGGAGCGTTGCTGCACCACTAACGCTTCGATTTCTGAAACACCCCGCAGGCACTGAGTTAACTCGTTTACCCAGTCAGGCTCCACTTCCCTGTACAAACGAGCTACGGCATAAGGGGGAAACCAATCAATCACAAGGTGCTCGAACCCGGCGAAGCAATGACCTCGTCCGTGAAATATTCTGCGCGATTCACCCTTAGCAAGGTTAATCTGTTTCTTTACTTCTTCGAGAACCTGTAGCATAAATTTCCTGTGTAAAACCTGATGGTTATATCGCCGTAAGAAAGAGGTGCTAGATTATAGGCTTGGGTCATTTGATGCACCAGAATTTAACAGAACTTTACAACGGTTCAGGACTTGAAACTTTTAGTAAACACCCTTATCTAAGATTGCAGAATCACTTATTGAGCG
>NZ_JAAEQH010000323.1 GCF_024231755.1 Neptuniibacter sp. | reverse complement strand
TTTTAATTCTGTCGGCTCTGATACGTCGCTGTCGATGACAGTGCTTACATTGGCACAGATAGGCGGCGTTCTTGCTGATAGACCCGTTACGCTGACTTACCAGCCAGCTACCAATATGTGTACCCACAATAGTATCACACACCGGGCACTTAATACGGGCCTGATATTTTAGCTGTCGTTCACTAAGTGTCCGCCTAATGACTCGTCCACTGTCGCTACAATTCACACACTGGCATACCCAATAACCGGGCTTACGGGCTTTTTTGGTTACTCTCCATGTGCCATATTGTTGTTCTATTTCTATCATGCTGGTATTATACCATAACACGTAACACAAGTCAAGGAAAAAGTGGGGGCGTAGCGTAAAAATTATGGCCCTTATTGATACTGTCAGGGGCTGTTTGGGGGGGTTGGTAGCGCGTAACTTGATTGTAAGTCGATTACCCGCACCCCCACAATTTCTTGTTGCTACTATTTTATTGGCCTAATATTGGGGGTTGTGGTACATATGACCATGTACCATGTGCCACAGGTATTTATGTGCCATGTTGTAAACCGTGTGTGTGACTGTTCTTATGTCTTTATGGCACTTATGGTACATAGTTTATTATATTGAGTGTATAATAGAATAATAGAACAGTAGAAAGATACTTATGTCAATTTATTGTATTTGAACGGTTTACAGTACAGATGAGTTTCGTTCAAACTATGTACCACGTGTGCCATGGTGTGTTTTATTTCTATCTAAGTCTATTGTGTGTAAGGCCTTATGATTTGTGGCACATAATCTACCCCCTAAGTAGTAGACAATTATGTGCCACGGCGCTCACGCTGTTTGTCCGCGTGTCTATACTATTGGCTATACTTATGTTAGTATAAGATAAACGCATGATACCAGTTTCGGCGGATATACCCGGTCGGTCGTGGCTCCTGGACCCCCAAGGGAGGCGATGGCATTACTACATGTAGTGGGTAAAGAGGAGGACGCCCAATACCCTGTACCGGACGTCCCGTTTGAAATGAAGAAGGAGGAGGATTATTTCAACATAGAGCCAAGTAAACCCAGCCAACCAGTACAAGTATCTTATACCAGTCATCGCCTATTAGTTTCGTTATTATGTATCTCATAGTTAAAGTATACCAACATCACCCCTATATGTCAAGCCTTAATTTATATTCCCATGTACTACTCAATATACCTTACTGTTGTTGACAAGGACACATCCTCCTTGTGTTGATTGTGTATGTGATGACCCGTTGATGAGTGTCCGTTATCGGACCTCGCCTCTGTTGTCGAAGCCGGGGTGGCACCCTCTCGGTTTGTTACTTAGTAGTTCCTTTTACCTATTACTGCCGACCCGACACACGTGTTGGAATTACATACAGGACAATCCACACCCACATAGTAGGGTACTTAATAAAGATACGACCCGTAACCTTTAACAAGCCGGGGCGTTAATAAAGGCGGGTAACATAAGGGCCGATAACTGAGTAGTCCATGGATATATAAAATAGTCCTTGACTTTCAACGTCGGATGTGGTATACTGTGTAGTATGAAGAATATAGATAATGTTGATTATTAGGTTAATAATGAGGGCAGCATGGGTGAAGTAGCAGATTTTATTAATGATACGGACATGTATGGCGGAAAAGAGTTTAGCCACATGCCACATTATAATTGTCACGAGGACAGGGATAATTATTTAGCGTACAATTTCGGTATAACCGAACAGAAGTACAATGCTATGTTCAAAAAGCATAAAGGCCGCTGTTATATATGTGGGAAGCACCAGTCTAAGATGAAAAAGCGGCTACATGTTGACCACGACCACAAGACCGGGAAAGTGAGGGGGTTGCTGTGCGTTATATGCAACCTCGGCCTGGGGTGCTTCAAGGACAACCCGGCAAGACTGAGATCGGCAGCGGAGTATCTGGAGCGGAACAGATGAAAATAATAAATAAAATACTATGCTGGTTTGGGATACACAGATGGAGCTACGGGTACGCGAGCTACCCTGAGTCAGGGGGCGGCATAGTGGCCGTAAGACTCTGTATGTGTACCAGGAAGTCGTGTAGCGCGGTACAAGCCCTACATATGACAGAGGGCGAGTGGGTGGCGATCACATACGACGAGGAAACAAACACATGGAGTAGACTGGAATGATAAGGACGATTGAGACGGACCCGGAACGGATAATTAACATGGCCGGGGCTAGCTTCTACGAATCGAAGGCTGAGGTCTATATGTCCACCACGGTCAGGGTTCAGATACGGGTGTTTGGGAAATGGATCACGGTGTTAAAATGGGATAGGATAGCATAGTGAGCAAGCCAGCCAAGATAACCGAAATCAAATACACCTGTAGCGCATGTCACAACGTACAGCGCGCCGGACGGAAAACCAGGGCGGCAGAAATGGGTATGTGCTCACGGTGTGTGGAAAAGAAGGGGCTGAACTGATGAGTAAAGGACCAATCGAATCCGCCACAGAAGAAACTGAACATATAGAGAACGCCGGGTCGCACGTTGTTTTGGTGCACGTAGTGGAGGGTGGAACTGTGGCTGATGCTCTTGAGAGGAAATGCAACAGGCTACGGCAAGGCCCACGAGCAGGAGAAAACTGATGGCCAAAAGTAAATATTTGCAAGCACAGGCGAACGCTCACCGTGCTAGACAACGGGGTGACGGAGAGGCTTATCTTAAATACAAAGCCGAGGCGCATAAAGAACGCAAGTCGCGGAGCACGCGTCACTAATGGATGTTATGGGAACACGTTTAAGGGGAAAACTGATGAATAATGAACTACATATACGCGCTATTAGTGGTGGCCACAAAAGAAACGTAGGTGTGGTCATAGAGAGTTGGGATGATGCCAACGGTGATCTGTTCATGGCTGAACCATTGGTGATGAAGAAGCAACCACGCTCCATGGCTTTCCAACCAGATGCACCCAATATTATTCTAAGCCCCACAGCGGCCCAGCAGTTGATCGACGACCTATGGGACTGTGGGCTTCGACCGAGTGAGGGATCGGGCAGTGCGGGCCAACTGGCGGCGACTGAGAGACATCTGAAGGACATGCGGACCATTGTGTTTAGCGGCGAGTGTCCTATACCGAAGGGGGCCACGAAATGAACTACATACTGATAGTACTACTCGTCGCAACGGGACTATACGACCTGTATCTGGTGCGTAAGAAACACTCCACGTTGTCCCAGCAGTATCAGAAGTTGTTTCCAACATGGCTTGATCTCATTATATTGGGATTTATATTGAAATGTATGCTCACTGGACTTCTGTGGGTAGATCCACGGGTGAAGATAGTCATAGCCACGATTTTAGGGCATGTTTGTTGGCCAGGCCGCGAGCGTTACGGAGATAAAGATGATTAGAGTGGCTTTAATAACTATAACGGTAATAGCGGTTATGCTGATGATGGGGTGCGGGTCATCCTCCCGGATTGAAGTCCCGATACCCGGCGATGGTTCACGGATAATTGAGGGGAACGCCGCTGACGATTACGTGGAATCGCTCATACTGAGTGAGAAAACCGCCAGGGGTCGGATGAACGAGCTATTTGGGTCGCTGACCAAGATGATGCCAGTTTTGTTGCTCACTATGGTAGGCGGTTTCGTCTTTTGGGGGCTGACCCGCAGCAGGTTTGGGTGGATTATACCGGCAGCGTGTGTGGGGGGCATGATTTTTATTATGGTAATGGCTAGATGGGCTGAGTGGATCGCTGGTGTAGTAGTACTCATAGCCTTAGCGGTTCTTGTCTGGAAGGCAGTAGAGTACCGTAGGGAACGTGATGACAACGCCAAAAACTAAGACTTGCGTCTGGTGTGATAAGACCATAGGTAGTGATGAGACGGTCACGAAAGGGCTGTGTTCGGCTTGCCGTAGTTATAAATATAAGCTAAAGCATGAATTTGGTATGACACTCGAAGATTTTGACATCATGGCCGAGGAGCAAAATCATAAGTGCGCTCTCTGTAGGGGTGTTAATGTAAATAATCGTAGGTTAATAGTGGATCACGACCATGATACGGGTGAAGTTCGTGGATTACTGTGTTATTCTTGTAACTATAGACTATCACTCGCAGAGCGCTACCCGAGCTTTTTCATAAAATGTTTGAAATATCTTAAGAAAATATGAACAAATAAGGCGCGAGACCAGTATAAGAGAGGGGCTTTGTTTTATTTTAACTTAGCCTCATAGAAGGAACGTGTTTTGGATTTTGTAGCAGCGATTTTGGAGCTTAGTGGTAAATGGATTGTCGGACACAAGAATCGCTATGGTTGGTTAGCCAGCATATCCGCCAATATATGCTGGATTTTCTACGTACTGATGACGAGATCATGCTGGGGATCACTGTTGCTGGCGGTCCCGGCTATTTTCATCAACATACGCAATTATAGGAAGTGGAAATGAGTCAACTCGGTGAGTGGCTATCATGTGTGTTCGACATACTACCCCGTATATGGGTGGTAGAGCCGGATGAGGGTGGCATAAGGACCACGCTGGGTAAATGGGTGAAGGATGCTCCTACCGGCTGGTACATAGATTGGCCCATCATTCATGTCTGCACCAAGCGTCCGATCACACCGCAGGTTGTCGATCTTCGCGGACAGTCAGTCATAACACGTGATGGTAAGGATGTCGTTATAGGTGGCGCGCTTCAATATAAGATAACCAGCGCCAGGAAAGCGATCCTGGAAGTAAACGATCTTGATGAATCCATAGTATCGCTCGCGCTTGGCATTATACATGAGCGTGCAACAAAACACACACTTGCAGAGCTACTCCAACCCGATTGTCTGACGAGTTGTTTGTTGCGCGAGATACGAGAGGCCACAAGCGGCTGGGGCGTTAAGATCATGGAAGTGTTCATTACTGACCTCGGTAACGTTAAGAACATCAGATTTATAGGTGACAGACAATATGTTGAACTTGAGGATTAAAGATGCCATATAAACTGTGGCGCAGAATAAAAAGATTGTTTCGGTATCATAAGCTAAAAGGCAAGCGCATTACCTCACAGACCACCCCTGCTGAAAAAGTAAGCACAGCGGATAAGATATACGACGTATTGTGCGTTGATGGCGAAGAAGCCAATATGACACGCGAGGAGTTTCGTAGGGAGTTCGCCGCAGCCACGGATACGTCAATGCACAGGGCTATGAATGAAGCGATGGGAATGAAATACGACGCGTAATTAAACCGGGCCGGGTCGTTCGGTCAAGAACATAGAGCTAAAAGGAGAAAACAATAATGCCACATCACGGTGAAAATGCTTTTCGAGAAAAACACCCATTCGTTCTGGCCGGTACGGTAACAACGGCACAGACCGCGCTTGCCGTTACCGCGCGGGACGAGGACAGTGTGGATGCACTGGCGGCTGCTAAGACCGTAATCTTCGAGGTTCCTTACGGAACCCCGGCGCTGGATATACGGGTCAGGGCTGATGGTAACGACAACGACACCAATGTTCTTGACTTTTACGCCAAGCCAATAACAGCGGGCGGTCTTGATCCTGAACATTATACCAGGATGTTCACCCTCACCGGCGACAGGTCAACACAGATAGCTTCAACTGGTATCTACTTTATGGATAGTTTCGTCATCAGCAATAATCAATGGGAGGCTGGCTACACGGTTGAGAATACGACCAACGAGATCGACCATCTTAGGGTCAACACCGATGGCTATGAAAAGATTCTTGTGATCGTGACAGCACTGGTTTCCACCACCGTTTACGTTGACGTTAAGAAATTAGACCGAGAGGTAGTAGCATAATGACACGTAAATGCGGTATGGCAGCAATGTTTTTAGCGGCAGTGTTCACCGTAGTGATGGCGCGTAATCATATGAAGCTCCCCAACGTCATCGAACGTGTACGCCCAAGCGTAGTACTCGTTGAAATATATGGCAACTACAGTAAACTTGGAACAGGCTCAGGTGTCATCCTCGACAACGGAGTCATACTCACGGCCAGGCACGTGATCAGCAAGGCCGCTAGAGTTGTGGTTGTGCTGGACGATGGCTCAAGGGTAGCGTCCGATGAACTTTTCACATCGTGCGATATGTCATCTGTAGATGTCGGGCTGATAATTGTGGACCCAAATATATCCGATAGTCACGCCAGCCTCTCTCCGAACTGGAGGGGCACAGTTGGTGAGAGCGTGTTTGCTATCGGCGGTCCGTTAGGCAGACACAACACCGTAGCTGTTGGTATCATATCAGCGCATAACAGGATACGTAAGGATGAGAGCTTTACCCAGTTGGACATCAACGGTGCCCCCGGTAGTTCTGGTGGTCCGGTGTTCAACCGTTTCGGCGGTGTGATCGGTATAGTAGTACGCGGTAGCTCGTATGGGATGATGTATATCGTTCCGGCAGATGCATGTGAGGCTGTGGTTGGTGTGTATGAAAATGTCCAAAGAACACAAATTAAATGACACCGAGATTTATTGTGACCTTCTGTCACTGATAGCTGAAGTGGAGGACGTGGACGTTATTAGCATAGCTGATACGTCGAATATACCATCGGCGTTGGAGCGTTTGATGTTAGGCGTTAAGTACGTTATGCTGGATCTTGAAGCTACGCGCAGAGAGTGTGGCTATATGAAGAAACTATTGGAAGATAATGGGACGCAAGGCTAAAAATAATAAACACGGTAAGAAAACTAAAGCTGGCACATTGCTATCAAAGTATATTAAAGAGATCGCCGACGAGGAGACAGAGTTCATCAAGGATGACGAACGTGGTGATCGTATGGCGACCAAGGCTGAGGCTTTGGCGCGCACTATCTGGAAGTTGGCCTTGGGTTTCGATGAGACAGTGACCAAGTTCAAGAAGGACGGCACTGAGATAACGACTAGGTTACCCCACGCCCCCAACAGTACGTACATTGGCATCATATTAGATCGTACTGAGGGCAGGGCACCGTTGCTGGTGGATGGTAAGGATGGGAAGCTGAATATACCGGATCGTATCTCACAGGAGGGTAAGAACCGTATTAACAATATCATAAAGGACAGGAAGAAATAGAAACCGCTAGGCCACAATTATCGACCCCGTTCCCGGACGTACCTGAGATATGGACTTGCCCTAAGACTGGGCTTGAAGTTCCGAAGATGCAACTGGCTAATATTCGTTGGCGCGCGGATCTTATGCGTGCGGCGGAGAATGATAAGGTGCTTCAAGAAGATCTTATGGCGGCTTGTAAACAGTCCATACTATTCTGGACTAACTTATGTGTTTGGACTTATCATCAGTTTGATTTTGATCCTGTTACACATAAACCCATACCGGCTAAACATGCACACAATCCTTTTATAACATGGGAGGTTCAGGACAGACATCTTACTTTCATAGAGGAAGGGATTGATAAGGGCGAAGATCGCGGCACAAAGAAAAGTCGTGACATGGGAGCTAGTTGGGATTGCATAGTGGCCTTTCATCACAAGTGGTTGTTTAGGCCGGACAGTCAATTATTAGAAATGTCGAGGACCGAAGGCTATGTAGATGAACGAGGAAATCACAAGAGTTTATTCTGGAAGCACGACTACATCAACACCTGGCTCCCTGACTGGATGCGACCCCCGAATTGTTTGCCAGGCCAAAAGAATCGTAGGAAAATGCACCTACACAATGAGCTTATTGAATCCACCATTGACGGAGAATCAACAACTGCTCATGCTGGATCAGGAGATAGACGGCTGGCTGTGCTCTTGGACGAGTTCTCTAAGGTCGATAATGGTAGAGCAATGAGAAGTGCCACTGCTGATGTTACTCCCTGTCGAATAGTAAACTCCACACCTAACCCCGACCGTGGTGCTGGTACTGAGTTCAGTAGGTGGTTGAACAGTGGACAGATAAAAGTGTTTACGATGGCGTGGTGGGAGCATCCAGAGAAGGGCATTGATCGTTATACCGTACAGGATGAAGTTACACAAGAGTATAAGATACGCTCACCGTGGTATGATAATGAAAACGAGCGGCGCTCACCGAGAGAAATGGCGTGTGAGATCGATATGGAGGATCTTGAAGCCGGTGATGCTATATTTACACATACCAATATAGACAAACACATCGCACTGTTCGGTAGAGATCCTATCGTACGGCTGGATGTGAATTTCAAGAAGGGCGTAGCTAATGATGCTGTTAAGGCTATCATAGGGCAGCGCGACGTTAAAAAGATTACTATGAAGATGAGTCCCAAGGGTAAGTTGAAAGTGTGGACAAATCTTCTTATGAATAGACCTGATCAATCGAAGCGATATATATTTGGCATTGATACCAGTAAGGGACAGGGAGCATCTAATTCCGTGGTGTCTATTAAGTGTAAGGACACTGGTCAAAAGATAGCTGAGTGGGCCGATGCTAACACACCGCCCTATGAATTTGCCAGGATCGTTATCGCACTTGCTATCTGGTGCGGCGGCGCTAATCCTCGGAGGCTTCCGTTCCTTAAATGGGAGAAGAACGGCCCAGGACTGGACCTCGGAAAACTGATCGTTGAGATATTCGGCTACCCATATTTCTATAAGAAAAAGAAAATAGGCGTAACGAAACAGAAGCAGGGCACCGCGTACGGTTGGCACTCTGATCGTGATGGTAAGCTGGCGTTGTTGATGATCTACGATAGGATGTTAGCTCATGGTGGTTATATCAACCCATCTATCATATCGTTGGAGGAGTGTAAATATTACATCCATTATCCTGATGGTGGTTGTGGACCGGCTGATCTGGTCGAGGAGAGCGCCGGGGCCAAGAAAACACATGGAGACAGAACTATAGCCGATGCTTTAACACTTGAGGACAAAGAGATACCCAAGGGCAAGGGCGCAGCGGTACACATACCGGGCAACTCTGCCGGTCACAGGTTCAACGAGTACAAGAAGAAACGTAAGGCGAAAAACATGGGTAAGAAGTGGCAACATCCATATGGAGATAAGGTTAATGTCTGAAGTCACAGCACGTAAGTTAAGCATGGCCGTCAAGGCCGGGTTCGATAGACTTAAGACGTATCGCAGGGCGCGCGCGATGTTTATAAAAGAATACGTTGGACAATATTATGCCAAGAACAGGGGCATGACTGGTGAACAGCCAATCAATCTCGTGTTCAGTGCTATAAAAACTATTCTTCCGAACATCGTTATGAAGAACCCGGTCAACAAAGTGACCACCGAGATACTTCCTTATAGACAGTATGCTGAACTTCTGAGCCTTGGGCTTGATTTTAATCAGAAGAAAATGAAACTAAAGAACACACTACGCGCTGGGACAGTGGACGCGTTCTTTGGCATGGGTATATATAAGACCGGCATATCCATGAGTGGTCAGATTCTTAATGAGGACGACCAGCTTATAGATCCGGGTCAGTTGTACACAGATACTGTAGACCTCGATAATTTTACGATGGATCCGACCTGTGTTAAGCTAACTGAGTCCACGTTCTTTGGTGACAGGATTAGAGTTCCACGACAGACACTTATGGACATGAACGGCGTGAATAAGGATCTGGTTAGGCAGCTTCCGTCCTATCAGGTCAAGAGTGGATCTGACAGTGGCGTGTCTACTATAACACAGACCCCACTACGCTCTGAGTCTATGCAGAACTTACAGGATTATGTATACGTAGTTGAAGTTTGGGTTCCGAAAGCTAACGCAGTTGTTCTTATACCTGATCCACACGTTAAAATGTTTGACGACTTTATATCTATTAAAGAATATTACGGACCTGATGATGGGCCATATACGTTTGAGATTCTTACTCCTGATGTACCTGGCAACCCATTGCCGATAGCACCTGTAGGCGTATGGTATGATCTCGCGCAAGCGGCCAACAGGATGTTTAAGAAAACCATGGATCAGGCTGACCGTCAGAAGGATGTTATGGTGTTTGACCCAGCGCAGTCGGACACGGCCCAGGATATTCTGGATGGTGCGGACGGCGAGTTCATAGCCTCTAATGATCCGAAGTCTGTGCAGGTGTTGAATCTTGGTGGACAGCGTAGAGAGAACGAACAGATGACCGCCTCGTTGCAGAATTGGTTTAATTATATGTCCGGTAATCCTGATCAGATGGGTGGGTTGAAAGACGACGCTGGTAGCGCAACGCAAGCTGATATAATGTATTCCAATGCCAACGTCGGCATAGAGGATACCAAGGGAATAATCTACGACGTGGCTGCTGACATAAGCGGTAAGCAAGCGTGGTATATGATGAACGACCCGCTGCTGGATCAGGTGTTGTGTAAACGACAACCGGGCGATGAACAAATTCAGGTACAGCTTACGCCGGAACAGAGGTCAGGTGACTTCCTAGATTATGCTTTTACCATAATTCCTAGATCTATGGTCGTCATAAATCCTATGATAAGGTCCAAGCGCCTTATAGAGTTTACTACTAATCTGTTACCGGCAGCGGCGAACACGGCTATGCTTATGTTGCAGATGGGTCAGCCGTTTGATCTTCCGGGTTACTTGACACTGATGGCTGACGAACTTGACATAACGGCGGAGGTACAGTATTTGTTTAACGATCCGAACTTCGAGGCGCGGTTGGAATTGATTATGAGCGCCGGACCACAACCGGCTGGTAAGGGCACAGCCGTAACACCGGCTGGTGTCAAACAGAATCATGGTTTTCCTGGTAAGAAGAAAATAAAGAGTCTTAGTGGCGAGACGAATAGTCAGCGTCAGCAAGGTGGGGCCAGGGCGCAGGAGGTTCACGATGGTAACAGGAGCACTTACTAATGATAAACATATGTAATAACTGTAAGAATAGGCACTGCTCATGGAAACACTGGATGTATAATCTCGCGCGGCGGACTCGTAGGGCGTGGTCAATGACCAAATGCGTTAGTTTCAAGGGGAAGTAATGGCGCGTTGCACCATAGCTATATACTATTGTCCTAATTGTGACGCCGACATGGACATGACAGAAGTGTGTATCACCATGAGAGCGCACGAGACTAATGTATGTGATACTTGTGGCGTCGTAGGGTACGTTGGGAAGAAGCTGGGCCATACTATAGGCATACGTGGCAAAGAATATTTCCACCCGCTGCACTCCGATTCCTTGGCTATAAATCCATCACAGATACCAGAGCACAGGGCATTATTCCCCAACGTAAAGATAGACGGTGAGGGGCGACCGATATTTGAGAACTTCAGACAACATGACGACTACCTTGAGAAGTGTGGTTTCCATAAACAGAAACAGCGCATAAAGCCGAAAGGCCGAAGAATAGATAAACCTAAGCAACCCTCAAGTGAGGCTTACCCGAAGGAGATCAAGTAATGGTAGAACAAGCAGACGGCGGTATTACGCAAGATACAGACGTAACGATTGAAGATGTTAGTCCAGAAGTTATGGACAAAGTAACAGCCGGTTTAGCGGCGCTTACTGACGATCCGAGTACCAAGGATGAGAAGGGCGAACGCCAAGTCCTCAATGCAGTTAGTGAAACTGTAGTGGACTCAGCGATTGATAGTGAAGCAGTTGCGGGCTCAACGGTCAGTGCAGCGGTTGAATCGACGGTTAATTCAGCAGTTACAGTAACCGACTCGGTGGTTAGCGCGGCTGTGACGGATGGCAAGAACTACGACTTGGAGGATAACGTGTACCGCGCGGCTGTTCATCAGGGATGGAAGCCTGAAGAAATACAGTCGTTCATGGAGCAAGACCCCGACAGAGCCAGGGCTACACTTGGTAAGTTGTGTGAGACCAACAACAACTTGTCGAAGAACTGGGCTGAAATGGGCCGGGCTAAGTTGGCCCAGGATACCGCACAGCAGACAGAGACGACTACTAAGAAGGACGACAAGCCCAAGTCTGAGTTCAAAGAAGTCGATATTAGTAAACTCAAAGAGCAGTACGATAATGATCCTATTGTGGATCTTGTAGCTTCACAACAGGAACAGAATAAAGTTCTTTTCGATATGGTAAACGATCTAAACGAGACAATCTCTACCCGGCCACTGGAACAACAAGAGCAAGTTGTTAATCCAGCAGCCGCAGCGGTTGGCGCGTCGATAGACGCTTTCTTCAAACGGGACGACATGAAAATGTATGCGTCGTTCTATGGTACGGGCGATAATCTCACCCCCGGCGATGTGGCCAACAGGACGGCTATGTTTGAATTGGCGGATCAGATAACGGCTGGCAGAGCACTCCAGGGTTTAGATACCACTGTTGATGAAGCTCTTACACAGGCGCATATGCTGGTCACGGAACCCATAAGAGAGACTATGGTAAGAAAAGGAATCGTTTCTCAGCTGAAGAAACGAAGCAACAGTTTATCTTTGCGGCCAGCGAGTGCGGGTGGTGATGTCCAATCTAATAGTGACGGAAAGCCCAAGACCGCTGAGGAGCTTGTAGATGCTACCAGAGGTCGCCTGGATAAAGTATTTGGATAACCAAGAAAGAAGGTAACAAATGGGAGTTAAAAATTCGGCTCTTGCTGATTTAATTGCAGTTACACTTGATGATCTGCCAAAGCAGTACTTTGAAGTGGGCTGGGATAACACCCGGTATGAGTTCTGTCGTATCTATCAGTCGGAGCGCATGGAGGTTGACGGTGGCGAACAGATCTCGCGTGTGTTGATGCTCGATCAGACTGGTAATGCCCGGTATCGCAGACTCTATGATACCGATCAGCCTAACGTCTCAGACGTTACGAGTACCATCCGCGTACCTTGGGTACAGATTGGCACGAACTATTCGTGGGACAAGCTGGAAATTCTTCGGAATAAGAGTAACCCCAAGGGTTTTGTGAAATTGATGAAACTTCGTAGAACTGACGGTTTGTGGTCGTTGGCTAATCTCATCGAGGAACGGGCGTGGAAAACACCGACCAATTCCAGCGATGACCTCTATCCATACGGCGTACCGTACTACATCAACATGCTGACGAAGGGTTCGACGGCCGCTGGTTTTAATGGTCAGACCATTCGTTACCAGGACGGATCAACTGGCACGACCTGTGCTGGTCTTGATGCAAGTTTAGCCGCCAATGCCAAGTGGCGTAACTATGCGTTTACGTATAGTGCGGTTGACAACACCTTGCTCAAGTCGTTCAGGTTGGCGGCTATGAGATCCAGGTTCAAAGCACCGTTATTCTTGAATGATCCGGCGCAGAAACGTAACGCGGCTAAGCGCATCTATTCTGAATTTGATGTCGTGGCCGATCTAATGGACCTGGCTGATTCCAAGGACGACTTCCACAGGGGTAAAGATGTCCTTGGTAATCTTCGCGTTCAGGAAGATGGCCTGGTTCTAATCAACCGAATACCGGTTGTTCCCATCGACGAGCTTGAAGGTGTAACGGATCCTGAACAGGGTACGGCTACCAAGCCTATCTACTGTGTAGATTTCGAGAAGTTCATTCCATACGTCCAGGAGGGCTACTGGAATGAGGAAAGTGAACCCATGACAGACCGTGGACAGCATACTACGTTCACAGTGTTCCTTGACGGTTCGCACAATAACCTGTGTACTAACAGGCGTGAGGTTGGTTTTGTTGGACATCTGCCGATTGCGGCATAACATATACCACCTATAGGTAAATGAGGGGGCGGTAACTCCGCGGAGTAATAACCGCCCCACTCATTCTCAAAGGTCAACCCTAAGAGAAAGGGAAACGTAAAATGGGTATGGGAAACCAGATCACATATAATAGCGAGAAGATCGCTAAGAAGAAAGTCGTACTTACGAACAACACCGGCGCATCTTTAACGATACGCGGTGGATACGCGGTGTGTTACGATCAGTCACAGACTGACATATCACAGGCGTATTCTGTTCTTCGCCCGGCTACTGCTAACCTGGGATATTTCGCCGGTGTTATCACCGAGGAATACGATGGTAAGATAGTTGCCAATGGTGCGACCATCAACATCGAGATTTACATTCCTACAAAATACGGACAGGTTGTTCCTGTCTGGATCAGTGAGGATCATTCTGCTAACGTAGCATTGCTCGAACCTACCAATGGTACGTTCGTACTGCTCGAAGGCTCGACTACTAAGGTAGCACAGACTGTGGGACAGGACAACCGCAGTGTTACTAACGGTACGACCCTCGCCAGGCTTTACGGTATTTCAGATCCGTTAGCATAAGTGTCTAGTCCAGGGCCAACTGGACGTAAAATATAAAAGGAGAAATTTATGGCAGACGGAGTTGTGACATATAATTCTGAGGCCATCCTCGCAAAGAAACGTGTTCTGTTCGCGCCGACCGTGACCACAGATGTTCTCAAAGCTGGTTACGTTGTGTGTTATGACAACGACAGGACTACGGATCTCAACGGCGTAACAGTCGCCGAGGGTGAACAGAATCCAGCACGATTCTTAGTGGTGGAAAAACCAAAGACCGCGAACTTGAAGTTTGTCGCGGGTATCGTAGCGCCTTCAAGTGAGGGTGCTGTTAATGGCGACTATATTGACATCTATGAATTGAACGGTGCCGATATAGCTGTGTGGACAGATCAGGACTGTACCAATGGTACTACCAGTCTGGCCGTATCCAATGGTAGTTATATTATGACAGCCGTTGGCGCGTCTAATATACTGTTGGGTTCGTGTAAGGAAACCATCAATCGTTCTGTTACGAACGGTTTGGTCCTTATGTCAAGTAGAGTGAGAGCCGCTGGTGACGCCACCGATTACGCTACGCTTAGTGCAGTCGTGTCTATCAACAGTGATACGTTGTCCGCCGTTAGTAATCTGGCGGCTATGATTACTACTGATGCAATGAGTACGGCGCTTTCACAGTTGACTGTAGCTGAGGCGTCTGGTAATGCTAGTCTCGCCGTTAAGATCGCTTCGGCTAATAGTGATCAGACGGCGTCGATCAACACACAGATTGATTCAGCTATTAGTGATGTCACGGCGGCTTATGCGGCGGCTGATGTCAGTAATGCAAAGCGATTGTCTGACGCTACATCTGCGGTAGGCGAATCGGCACAGTCTGACATAGCCAGCTTAGCCGCTATGGTTGACAGTGCTATTAGTGATGTTGTGGCGACGAATCTTTCTGGTAATTTGAGTCTAGCCACAATGGTTGATAGCGCCATAAGTGATGTAGTTGCTACGAATACTTCTACCAACTTGAGTCTTGAAACCGTGTTGAAGTCTGACATAGCTAGTGTAGCTACAGCGTTGGACAGCGCTATCAGTGATGTAGTTGCTACCAACACTTCTACCAACTTGAGCCTTGAAACAGTGTTGAAGTCTGACATAGCCAGTTTAGCCACTATGGTTGATTCGGCGATCAGTGATGTAGTTGCTACTAACGCTTCTGGTAACGCCAGTCTTGCCACGATGGTTGACAGTGCTATCAGTGATGTCAACGCTGAGTTGGATGCAGTGAGTGATCTTGTGTCACAGATAAGCGTGGCCGTGGTTGCTCTCGACAACGACGCCGTATCTGTTTTAGCCAGTGTGTCTTATACTACACTGACTTCTTTGAACGTCGGTTACACCAAAATAACGGCGGCTGATGGAACTCAGTACAGTGTTGTTGGTTTTGTGAAAAGTTTATAATGAAACCCGGTCTGCGCTCCCCGCTTCTGTTACCAACGGTCGCGGGGGGCCGGGCCTTTAACGTTGGTAATGGAGAGAAATTATGAAAGTAACGCATTTTTTGAACTTTGCACCCCATCAAGCGGGGATCTACGGCACGGCGACTGACCTTGTACGTGCGGAACGCAAGCAGGGTTTAGACGTTGATGTAGTTGATTATGGTAATGGTAGGGACGCACCACAGCGTCACAGTCGTGTTGGTTGTAAGGATGGTGACATAACGACCGTGGCACCTGAACATGCGCTGGAGTCCGATGTTATAGTAAGACACTCAGCGTTACCACAGACAGTATTTGACTCTGATATTCCACTGGTCATGCCGTTTCACGGTATGCCAGAATACACGTTCTTGCTAGAACACACGGGCAATACACGAACACTGAAAGAACTTATGGTATCGACGGCCAATCCGAGATACAAAGCGTTTCTTACCATGTGGAGAGAGACTGTGTTCTATTGGGAAGCTATGTTTTCTGGTAAGAAGATATTCTATGTGCCGCCGCCCGTTGATCTTGATAAATTCAATCCACTCGGTAAGACATATACTTTCAAAGAGCCTGGTAAGATCAACATAGTAATAGCCGGTGTGTGGAGAAAAGAATATACTACGCCGTATTCTGTTCTGTTTAACGCGGCCAAGTTTGTTCGCGATAAATGTCCTGAAGCTAGGGTACACGTGTTCGGGGTTCCGTATGACAATAAGAAGTACACGGACAAGATAAAGAATGACGGCCCAGTGAACCACACGCTCTTGGCGTTACGCAAAGGTAAGATGGTAGGCGAGTGTCGTCATATAGTTACTAATCTGGACGAGATATACCGCGCGGCTGACATAGCTGTCACGCAGCACACCGTAGCGTCGCGCACGGTACGGGAAGCACTGGCTAGTGGTTGTCCGTTAGTAGCAGCGTCAGGTAATAAGTACACCCCGTATACGGCTGACCCACGTGACCCCGAAGCGTTTGCAAGCGCTATTGAGAACTGTTATAAGGACATTATGAGGGATCGTGAAACTGTCCGACAAGTAGCTCGTCAGAAGGCCGAACAAGAATTTAACCTTGATCGCGTCGGTAAAGCGATGAAGCGAGTGTTTGAATATGCTATGGAGAACAAGTAATGGCTGAACCTACTTCAGCACTATCATACAGGGAGTTAGTGACCGAGATAGCCAGGCTATCCGGCACAGCTTACTATGGATCTACCGGGTTGATGCCAGCTATGCCACCGATAGATCATAACGCTCTTGATGAGATACGCGGTGTGATCACGCGTGGCATAAGACAGTTCATAGCCGATGGTCCTAAGAACGGTTGGCGATGGAGGCACCGTAAGATGCAGGTTACATTCGCCCCGTCGATCACGGGGACAGCTACGGCTGGTGCGGCCACGACTCTGACTGATAGTGCCATAGCTGGTACTTATGTCAATGACTATTTCAATACGTACACCCTGGCTATAACGGGCGGTACAGGTGACGGTGAGATAGCCGTAGTCACAGACTATGATGGTACGAACGGTATATTCACATTTGCGGCTTTGTCCGGTGGTAGCACACCCGACACTACAAGTACGTATCGTATATCTACATCTACCGCTGTTGTTACTGGTGATCCAGCACGGTATCAGTTGGATCAGGACTTCGGCGGTGTTGAGAGTCGGATAGGCTACGCGGCTGAGACTAACCACGCCTCTACTATTCAGTGGTGTGACGAATCCACGATACGCAGACTTCGAGCCGTTGTGGTTCAGACCAACTATCCCAAGTTAGCAGCTATACGACCGTACGGCAACAGACGTTTTGAACTCATTGTAGATCCCGCACCACAAGCGGAGGATACTGTTGAGTTTATGTATAAGGTCATCTTCAATAAGTTGGATGGCGAGACAGGTATAGCTACCGGTGGTGGCGCTACTACGTTGGTGGATAGCACACAGGCCAATAGATATGCCGATGATTATTTCAACACGTGGGTTATGACTATACTCACTGGCACTGGTGCTGGTGAGACGGCTACCATAACGGACTATACTGGATCTACCGGGACGTTTACATTCAGCGCTTTGTCCGGTGGGAGTACACCGGACACGACTTCAGTGTATATGGTCGAGCCTACTAACAATCTACAACCGGCTGGTATAGACTATGATGACGCCATATTGTCGTCCTGTCGAGCGATGGCACAGATGGAACTTGAAGATGCCGAAGGTAATAACTGGATAGCGGACTATCACAAGAGGGCGCTACCCGATGCGCATAGAGTAGACGCGAGGTTGTCTCCTCGTAAGCTAGTTAGAAATAGAGCGGGAAGGTATGACCGTATGTACGGTTATGATACTATTATGCCGGACCGCGTATGGACCGACGTATCGTACGATTAACAGTGTAGCCCTGTAAAGGGCAAAGGAAAGGAAGAACAAATGCCACTTAACGGAGCAACATTTTTGAAAGAAGCGGATACGATAATTCCTGGTCAGGGGATTAAGAAAATGATCCGTGGTATCGGCATCGGATCACTGAGGGACTCAGATGGTAGCATACTGACTACCAGTACGGAACCCAAGAGAGCATCACTCGAAACCAATTTCGAGGGCATCCAGTCAACCAATGGTCAAACGGATCTCGGCTCATTGCAGTTTGAGATACCACGTGATTATGATCAGGCGGTTGACAAACTCAAAGTGAGGTTCCTGGCACAGTCGGCTGGCACGGATGTTCCGACTATCGACGCCGCCATGTACCGCAAACGTGCTGGTGCGGCTTTGTCATCGGATCTCAATCCTACTATATCCGGTGCCATCAACAGCTTAACGGCGCTGGCTGATTACGTGGAGGTCAACTGTGATAGTCTTAGCTTGCAGCCCGGTGATGCTATCAGTATGGACTTTACACTGAGCGCCCACGCTACTCATGCAGCTAACATCTATGCCATCGAAATCGAGTATCATAGTACGTTTGTGTATTACGACAAGACGGACAGATCATAATGGTCATCCTGTTTCCGATAAAAGGACAGCATAAGGGAGGAGTAACATCGTTACTCCCTCCCTTAACGTCCAATGATATGAACAACATGCGACCCTATGATACCCTGGACGACCGGGCACGCGGGGGTCAGCGTCCCGGACTGGATAAATGGGGTGATGGTGATCAGGTTGGTGCAGCGGAGCAGCCGGTCGTGGCTATGTGTATCGTTACGAGTGTGAGGTAGTATGTCAACACAGTATTTGAAAATAACCCTCACATCTATGGCTACCAGTGGTAGTTATCCATCACCACCCAATATACTGTATATCCCGTACCCCCTTAATTTAGCGGACCGTTTTGTGGGTACGGTTTTTTGGAGTGGTCAAACGTACACATTTGATGTGTTCGATTTTCCAGTGGGGAGGCCGATAGATATACAGTATAGATCTTACTGGGCCTTACCGTCGCATTGGGATTATGCGGAGTTGCACGAGAATTTTTGCCCCGATTTTGCAGCAGCTATAACAGCCGGTAATTTGAGCGGATCCTATGTCGGTAGAAAAGGTGCTACATGGGAGATAGACCACGTACTTAATGATGGCACCGTTCCCCTACCGTCTGGATCGGGTGGTGAGGCTGGCACGATATTTACACAGGATCCACCCGCCAATCCTACACCAAATAAAGCAACCAACCCGTCGCCCGCCGACGAAGCCGTAACTGTGCGGCTTGGAACTGCTAAATTAGACTGGGACGCTGGATAATGGCTACTACGTATAATGTATATTTCGGCCTGGCCGGTAATATGTCGTTGGTGTCTGAAGGACAGGCTACAACCGATTGGGACATACCGGTAGGAGATCTTGACTACAATACAACTTATGAGTGGCAAATAGACTCATTAAATGAGAATGGTGTTACCTATGGCGAGACGTGGGAGTTTACTACATTGGCATTCCTAACACCATCAGATGTGGTAACGACGAGACGCCTTGTGGTAGCAGCCGCCAACGCCATATTCTTCGAGGATGAGTGATGGTTGTATCGTTAAATGATCAAGTAACTACGAGGCGCCTGGTGTTGGCGACTAATAATTTAATAGGGTATGAGGACATGGGCGGATCACTATTGGAAGTAACAGGATCAAGTGGGGACATAGACACTACGGACCAGCTTCAGATGTTCGGTGGTTTCCAGAAAGCGTTCGTGGTTAATGGCGCCAATCTTAAAGTGGTTGACCTCGTAAATACGAAGCTGACATCCGAAGCGCAGATAACTTCTAACATACCAGCGCACGGTGATATATTAACTCAGGATACAACCAATGCTCAGATGGTGGTTGACTATATATTCTATGATGTGGGTACGTCTGATCATTATGTGTATGGGTTCACAACTTCCGGTACGTTCAACACGAGTAACGATGTCAAGGACGCCGACGCTAATGTCATAATAACTTCTGGTAATCTGTCGGCGGTAGATGAAGCTACCACTATGCCGCACTGGTATGACTGGACTCCCTACAATGACGACACTACAACCTACGGAACCATGCCGGAGAAGGCATACCTTGCCACTCTGTATCGTGGTCGCCCCGTTCTGTCGGGCAATCCTAATGCTCCCTTCCAATGGTACATGGGCCGTCAGAACAATCCTTGGGACTGGGCCTATGTAGCTGGCGATGCACAATCGCCAGTAGCCGGTGGCAACGCGGACGCCGGTGAGATCGGTGATATAGTACGTGCACTCATATCATATAAAGATGATTATCTTATATTCGGTTGTGCCAGTTCAATATGGTATCTCAGTGGTGACGCTACGTTCGGTGGCTCGCTTAATGAACTCAGCTTGACTACAGGAATATTTGGGGCACAGAGTTGGTGCTGGGACGACGGGGGTAACTTATGGTGGTGGGGCAAGAACGGCATATATAAATCTACGATACCACAAATGCCAGTAAACGTATCCGCCATAGACCTACCAAAGTTGGTGAAAGACGAAGCGGCCAATCCCAGTACTCACCGTATTACGATGGCGTTCGACAGGGATCGCCAAGGAATACTTATTACCATAACTAAACTTAGCGATGGAACTCATTCTAATTATTGGTATAGTTTAAGGACTGAGGGGTTCTTCCCTGAGAGCTATCCGACAGCGTGTGGCCCGTACTCCTTATTGTATTACGATGCCAATGACACCGACGACGCTGGACTACTGGTGGGGTGTAAGGATGGTTATGTCCGTGAGTTTGTTGACAGTGCTAAAGACGATGATATAGGTGGTAGCGATCAGGCCATAGATAGTTATGTTGGCCTCGGTCCGTTTGCCATAGGTGGTTCAAGTAAGAACGGAAAGATAACCGGACTCAATCCAGTAACCGCAGGTGGCGGTACTGGTGGCAGTCAGTCGGATTCAGATGATATAGATTACAAAGTGTTCACTGACATAGCGGCTGAAAAAGTAATAGAGCGGCTGGTGGCGAACGTGACCCCTAACTTTGCTGGGACGATCAAGTCACCCGGCAGACAGAGGGGTGGGACCAAACGACAGAAGGCCAGGGGCGCTTTCGCTGCTATACGTTTGGGTAACTCAGGCTCAGGCGAGACATGGGGGTTTGAGAAGATAGATGTAGGCGTCTCACCCACAGGGAGAATTAAATAATGGCGCGACAATCACAGTTTCAGTCAATAATGAGTTCGTTTCAAGCATCACAAGCCGCGGCTACTAAGGCCAACCTTGACCGGTACAGGACGGGGCTAGGCATCTATGATGAAGTTATAAGTAGATACAAGAAAGGTGGCGGTTTTGTCAAGGGGGCGGAGGCTACACTCGCGCGCACTAAGAAGAAGGACGTGGCATCCGGTATGCAGAGTTTAGTGAGTGCCGGTCTTGCCGGTACTACTATGTCAGCGGGCATTGGTAAGAAATGGGAGGAAGAAGTCGGCTCACCGGCCAGACTTAGCATAGCCGACGTAGCTGGTCAGAGAATATCACAGGCACAGTTGGGTAAGGCTGGGTTTATAGAACGCAGGCAAGACGTTGGTCCTGATCCGGGTATGATAAGCCAGTTGATGCAGGGTTTGGGTAGGTCCAGTGGTGGGCGCATGACTACCTCTCAGCCTTACGCGCCGCGTAGTTTCGAGGATCAGCACCGTAATGTTTACAGTAGCGCTATGGCGAGGCACAGAAGGTTTTCGTGAAAAGATTAGCAGAACAAGCCAAACCCAACGACATAAGAGGAATGTGTCGGGCCATCAATCAGTTGGCCGGTGGTAAGGTGGAACAACGAGCCAGTGAGCTTGACTCAGATGTCACCAGTGCCGTCAACAGCGTCATAGACTCGGCTATGGATAGCGTTGTGTCACACTTCGACTCGGCCATAACAAGTACGGCTGGTTCGTTAGTGAGTCATTTCGATTCCGCTATAGCATCTACAGCGGATAGTTTGGTTACTCATTTCGATTCAGCCATAGCTTCAACCGAAACAGTTCTCAGTGATGCTACGAGTGCGGTTCAATCTAATCTTGACAGTGCAGTCAGTGACCTTGGGTCTAAGATAACAGTGACATCGGACCAGGCATCTGCGAATAGTGTTGCTATAAACAGTATCGCTTCTGCTGTATCTGATATTAGTAATTCACTATCCGCCGTGTCAAATCTGGCACAGGCCAATAGTACCGCCATCAATTCAGTCGAGAGTACGTTGATCAGTGTTATAGATTCTACGGCTGCATCACTGGTGAGTCACTTTGATTCAGCTATAGCCAGTACGGAAACGGTACTATCACAAGCTACGTCTGACGTTCAATCAGCAGTTGATAGTGTAGAGACACTAGCCAGCGCCCACATAGCCAATGATGGTTCAGACCATAGCTTTATAGATCAAGATGTTAAAGTAACGGCCTCACCAGAATTTGCGGCATTGGGTTTAGGCGCCTCCCACAGTGCCTGGCAATTATATTGTCTTAAAACTGATTGTGCTAGTGGTGATGAGACGGTAAAGATACAAGCACAGAATGACGAATCTGAGGTTGTTACAGCGTTTACGGCATTAAAAGTAGTGGCCCAGTATGGCGGGAGTAATAACCTTACTAACAATATGGTCGGATTAGTTATGCAAGCTAGACATGACGGTACCGGTTTGGTGAATTTAATTAGAGGTTCCACTTACGGCCTTATATCTACATCAACCGGTAACGCTACGTCTGGCAGGGCATTGCAGGTACAGTCACCATTTTTTACCAGTACTGGTCAGATTATAACAAATTATGGATTGTATCTAGATGACCAGTCTCACGCTAACGTAACAACTTCCTATGGGGTATATCAAACTGGTGGTGATGATATAAACTATCTTAATGGAAATACAGGTATAGGTCTGAGTGACCCCAAAACAAAGCTTACCGTTGAGGGAGCAATAACATTAAAAGAACAGGCCGCCGCAGATTCAGATACACCGGCTTATGGTCAACTATGGGTTAAAACAGCGACGCCGAACCAGTTGTTTTTTACGGATGATGCTGGTAACGATATTCAACTAGGCGTCGGTGCTTTGGGTGTGGCCGGGGCCGACACAAATGTTCAATTTAACGATGGTGGGGCTTTGGCGGGCGAAGCAGACTTTACGTGGGATAAAATAAATAACGACCTGACCATCGGAACCCTGGCCGTTGGCAGTAGCGGGATCACGGACAGTAGTGGCGAGATAAATTTTGATGACGAGAACCTGACCACCACGGCAGATATAGCCGCACTTACGCTATCATCTGATACGTGGAGGTCCGCTGATGAAGCCAAAGATATTCATTGGGGCGATATTGCGGAAGGTTCGTTAAAATTAGATGGAAACTTAAATGACCAAGTTGATTTGCCAGCAGGAATCGGGAGTCAAATATCAGGAACTGTAGGAGCTATAACTGCCTGGATAAAAATGACAACGGCGTCCTTAACAGATGGTGAGTGGAGGCCAGTATTTTGGGTAGAGGGTGGCGGGGACCAATTAAGATTTACTAAAAGAGACGACGATACTTTTGCTGCCTGGTATAGAGAAGGGGCTAATAATTATATAGCCACACAGGCGGATATATCAGATTTTGACAACGCATCTTATACCTTTGTAGCCATGACATGGAACTCTGCTGGTAATGTAATTTTATACGTAGGAGATCCGGGAGGTGGCGCCGCAGACACAACCGCCATAGGCTCGGCGGCCACTTTTGGAGCACCTGATGACGCAGCGATAGGTGGTAGGCCTATCGCCGTTGACCAACAGTTTTCAGGCAATATGTCAGATGTCATGCTGTGGAATCAAGACTTATCTTCTGCGGAATTAGAAGAAGTGTTTGACGAAGGCAGAAACCCTACAGCCGCAGAAGTTGCTCTGTGGACTCCTGTAGTGGCAAGTGAACTTATAAGTTGGTGGCCCTTCACCATAGACGCAACAGATACAGAGGGAATAAATGACGGAACCTTTGCCGGTTCCGCGAGAGTTGAAAGTACGGTGGTCGCTGGTCTTAATTCTTCAAATGCCTTACTTGTGCAGAGTATAACAGTTACAGATTCTATATCTACAAGCGGTACTCTATCTGCCAGTGGTAGTGCTATTATTGGGGGAAGTATACTTGTGGGAGGTGGCGGGGTAGACTTAAATAGTCCAACCGGCACTATTATAAGTTCAAATGTACCAGATCAGGACATAGTAATTAGGATAAACGATGGTGGAACGCTTAAAACAGTTATAACTATAGATGCTTCTGATAATGGTAAGGTTATATTTCACTCCGCTGGCGATGTTCCGTTATTTGAGAATGGTTTAATGATAGCAGCGGACAACACACGCTACCATCTTGATACTAGTTCACACGGGGCTTCATCTACCACCATGTATATTGGGGATGAGACAATAGACACGACACCAAGTGACCGTGGCATGAAAGAGAATATCACGGACAGCGAAATAGACGTATTTACACTATTAGAAAAATTAAGGATAGTTGATTTTGATTGGGCGGAACCCACTAAAGGGACGGAGAGAACTGTTGGACTAATAGCGCAAGAGGTTTATGATATACCAGAACTAAGGCAGTATGTAAGGGTGCCCGACAACAAAGACCCGGACGAACTCGCGAAGCCCCTGGAAGATCAAAAAGGTTGGGGTGGCCGATGGAATATGATGGTTCCGATGCTGATAAAGGGTGTGCTGGAACTAAAGGTGCGGAATGACACACTGTTAGAGCAGATGAAAACTCTACAAAGAGACAAATAACCAAACTAATTATTTATTGGGGAACACGATGAAAAAGTTCAAATTGGACCTGAGTGAGTATGAGGTGGCTGTGGGCGATGGTGGTAAATTGGAGGCTTACCCCCTGAAAGATAACCTTCATCAATGGCTAAGATTTCCGGGTACGTTCAACAACGGCGTTGAGATATGTGACGCCTGTGATATAGCCAAGCGCATAAAACAAGCTAATGATGAACTTATACTGGATGAGTATGAAATAGGTCTATTGCGTACCACCATGAACAAACTTATAGCTCAAGATCATAATCCGTCCAGGGGAATTATGGCCCTTGGTGGTAGCGTGCATGAAGAAGCGATACGCAGGGTGTTCAGACCAGAGAAGGTAGACTAACATGGCGATAAGAGTATCACACACACCAATAAGTGCATACGGTAGAGCGGCGTATCAGACCGGTCGCGGTGAGGCGGTACAGCGTAGCCAAGAGTTAGCGCTAAAGCGCGACCAAATGGTCATGCAACAGGAGGCGCAGAACAAGGCGTTCGCACTCCAGGAAGCTGCTGGTCAGCGTGCAGAACGTACACTCATGGCCGGTATGGAGCGTCAGGGTCGTATGGACTTGGCTGGGTTCAATGAAATGAAACGGCGCAGACGGGGCATCGAACAGAACATGGCCGACTGGGAAACGCTGTCTGGTACTATACCAGAGTCAGAATATCGACGCGGCGTGATCGCTATACGTTCTGGCAAGACACCGCAGTATCTCAAGCAGCAACGTGATCCAACCCCAAAGAACAGATATAGGGCGGGGGATAGGGATGCCCTGTTTAATATGGCCACTGCATACGCTCAGGCTGGTAAGAGCAGCAGAAGGTGGGGGCCAAACTATCGGCAGAAAGATCTTATAGTTCAGTATAAACAGTTTCTTAGGGACAATGACTTCGCCGATCTACAGACCCAACAGGACAGGGACATGGTGGAGTTCCAGTGGGAAGAAGCTATGGCGGCTGATTGGGGTGAGGGCGGGACTAAGAACTTCGAGTGGGATCCGTCGTCGAAAGAAGTCCAAGAGGCGCGTGAGGAAATGAGGCAAGACCTTTCTTCCGACCTTAAGTCAGAAGTGGGTAACTATATGATGTTCTTGGAACGACAGGGTGGCGAGAAAGCAGTAGCGGAGTTTCAGAAGAAGTGGAGAAACCCCGCCAACAGACCAATTATGTTAGCTAAAATGAGGCAGACCTATGGGAATGTTCAGTAACTTACCAGATCTACCAGAGGAATCGAAACCAAAGGGTTATCAGGGTATGTTTGCGGACTTACCAGATCTACCTAAAGCTGAACCGGAAGTAAAGCCAGCCGGGTTCTTCGAGGCCGCAGCCAGGGATCCACTTCAAAAGATAGCGTTTAGTCCTATGGGCTTGGCCGAAATTGGTGCCGTCGCAACTGCGTCCATGCGCATACGGGAGAACCAGTACGAGGCTGCCGCTAAACGTGTGATGGGGACCGCACAAGCTACATCCGGTGGCTTCTTTCCAGGTTACGGGAAGGTAAAAGAGATCACACCAGAGTCCCTTAAAGCGGCAGATGTCAAGCTGATGAATGACCACTTCGATGAAATAGCCAGGCGTGATAAGCAGGGCTATACATTGATGGGTCGTGTTGGACAAATAACAAGTAACATGCCAGCTTATGCGATAGAGTTTCTGGCTACCGGTGGCCTCAAGACACTGGGATCGGCTGCTGCTAAACGTGTGGGAACTAAGATATTAAAAGAGTCCGCCAAGAAGGGGCTTGGTAAAGTAGCTGTGAACGTGGCTAAGTTCTCCGCTGGCGCTGGGACCAGGGCTTTCATCGGTATGCCGCACCGTGCTGCTGATACCATATTAAA
This sequence comes from Neptuniibacter sp., assembly GCF_024231755.1. Taxonomy (GTDB): domain Bacteria; phylum Pseudomonadota; class Gammaproteobacteria; order Pseudomonadales; family Balneatricaceae; genus Neptuniibacter. The sequence continues at coordinate 4,233 of NZ_JAAEQH010000323.1, read as the reverse complement.
ACGAACACTACCCAAGGGCATAACCACGGACAACCTCGGTGACCCCAAGCTCATAGAGTCAGATGAGGACACGTGGACTTCTATATGGAAGGGTTCACTCGACCACTATATAGAGATAGCCTCGGAACAAGCTGGTGAGTTTATGGGGCCAGCTATACACGGAGCTATCGGCAAGATGCCGATGCTGGGTAAGGCCGTGGGTGCCATGCAACGAGCGTGGCTAAAGAAGTTCCCCACTAAGAGCGCTACAGACTTCTTGAAGAAGATCGGGACCAAGGCTGGGTTTAACGGTGTGCTTGGTGAGATAGGTGAGGAGGATCTAGGCTGGATAGCACGCGCACTATTCGACGTGGAGGACTATGGTGCTGGTAAGGACGCCAGTCTCGGTGAGCGATTGAAGGCAGGGCTGGTACAAGACATAGACAATCTCCCCGCCGAGCTTATAGCGTTTTCCATTCCTGGTCTTGCTGGTAAGGGCATATCATATCTTATGCCAGAAGGTACACCACCCATAGAACCCATACCGGAGAAAGCGACACCGTTAGAGCGCGTTTATATGAAGGGCTTTACTGCGAGGTTGACCTCTATTAGAAACAATGCCGATAATATTATCGCCGGGGCTGGTGAAAAGGGTTCCCAACTCAGAGTAATCAAGGAAGAATTGTCGAAAATACAAAAACATTATGAAGGCATCACCGAGGATATAAAAGAAAACCCTGAGTTGCTGGCAGAATTAGGTCAGATCGATAAACTATTGCCCGATTATTCACGGGCGATTGATAGTTTTGTAGACTCCCCCTCGGAGAAAGGGTTCGAGGAAATAAAGGCTATTGGTGGCAAAATCGCAGAACTAAGCACCAGTTATGGGGTAAGAATAGGTGAGCAAGCACCCACCGCCGAAGCACGGCCGAAGGAAACGTTCGCCGAACAGGTAGCCGGTCTTGAAAAGCTGGCCGAAGAAAGAGGACTAAAGCCAGAGATAGCCCCGACTGAACGTGAGTTCAAAGAACCGGATGTTACACACTTCTTAACACCACAGGTTCATCAGGCTGAGATCATGGGTGTCAAGTTTATGACCAAACCCGCTGAGATTGGTAAACAGAAATTGGACATAGAGTTCAACCGCCATGTGCGGGATCTGGATAAGATCGAGAGATTGATAAACAAGCTGGGCGGTGAGACGACCAGATCTAAGGCAGCGGCTAAACTAAAGAACGTACCCACCAAGTCCATAGCCAGATTTAGGGAACTGCTTAACACCAACGAAACTGCACCGGCTGAACTATCCGACAAGGAAAAAGATATATTCAACTACTTCAGGAACTTAAGCAGCGAGTTGTTCAAGCGCGAGAATGAAGTGCGCGCTAAGATAGGCCGCGAACTAATACCATACAGGACCAACTACGTGCGCCACATAGCTAGTAAGATAGCGCAAGAGATAGATGATGGCAGGTTCCCGATACCCAACGACCTGAAGTTCTGGATGGAAAAAAGGGTCAAGTCTAAAATATCAAACCCTATGGAGTTCGAGCGCGAGTTAGAAGATAAACTGACGTACTCCAGGGACATTATATGGTTGTCAAAGGCTATGATGTGGACGGGCCTCAAAGAGATACATCTTAGTGAGCCACTCAAGTTTTTCGAGTCCCAACTATCACTGCACTCCGAAGTTATACCACCAGCCACGAGACGGTGGACTGAGAGCTTCATCAACAATATAATTAAAGGACAGGAGACTGACCTAGATAAAAGTCTCAACAGTCTGGTTAAGAACTCAGGACTCAAGGGGATATTCAACAAAGTACTCAAGCCATTCGGAAGGATAGTAAGCAACAGACCACTGACTAACATGGGCCAGAAGATCGGGCGTTTGCAGATATACGGCGTGATGGGCGGACTGCGGCCCAAACAACTGATACGTAACAAGTTCCAGTTGTTGCAGAACCTTGCACTATATACGACCAAGGCTAACCTCAAGGCTGTCCTACCCGCCAGTAAACAGCTAAAAGAAATGATGTCCGAGAGTCTATTCCTTGAAACATATAAGGGCTTCGAGGATCTAACTACCATAGATAGAAGTACCATAGGCAAGCTGATGCTGGCCCCGTTCCAGTGGACTGCTGTATCCAACGCACGACAAGCGTTCAAGGTGGCGTATTGGGACACGCTGGATCTAATCGAAAACAAGAAGTACAAGGACTTGGGCTGGGCTGATCCTAAACGGACATACAAAGAGGGATCGGAATTTCTTTACCGGAGTGAGAAAGAAAAGTTGCTCCGGGAAATGGAGTTCGGTGCTGGAGTAACGCAGTATCATTATATACCTATGGCGATGCCGGAAGTTTTCAAGCACAAAGCGCTGACACCACTAACCAGATTACAGAGTTGGTGGATGAACTACTTCTTTAAGTTCCAGCGTGAGGCCGGGACCAGATTCTTAAAGGGTGAGACAGGTTACGGACAACAGCTACCATGGTCTAGGAGAATAGGGTGGGCTAGGTACATGGTTATAGGTGGCGTGATACTGAACACCCTGGGTTACACCAGTAGTTACGTGTTCGGTGCAGCGCCGGACGCTTTCCCGCCTATGGGTACATTACTAATCAACCTGTTACGTTGGTTGAAGGCTACACAGACCGGTGATGACAGATCCAGGGACGCGGCGGAGCGAAAGATGTTCAACGCCATTAAGACATTCGTTCCTGGCTATCTAACTTATAAAGACTGGTCAGCAATATTGAGTGGCGAAAAACCCCTAAAGAGTTTATTTTTCTACAACAAGGGGATATTCGCAGATAAGGGGCAAACAAGTGGCAGACGCAGAGCAAAACGAAAAAGACCGAAGCGACGCAGACGTTCTCGCTAAACTAACCAAGATCGAGACTAATCAGTGCTGGATTATGAAGAACTTGTCGAACCACCTTCGACACCATTGGGCGGTGCAGATAGCCCTACTCACTTTCGTCGGTGGGCTGATTATAGCTCTAATAGTATCTTAGCTGTCTCACCTGGGATCGGGATGCACTGTTGTACGGTAATGGACACGGGCGGTAGTATATTGTAACTGTCCTCATACTTATCACGGTGTTTTAATAGCATATCACACTCTACCAGAATCTCGTACGGTACCAACCAGTACAACCCCTCCCACTGTAACATTATTAAACACTCACCATTAACCACATCAGCGGGTGACACGCCGCCACCGATAAGTTTATTCGGCATGTTGATGGGGCCATCTATACCAGTTAGATTATATGATAGTATCCTCTTGCTCATTCGTTCAGTTTCCTTAAAAAATCTTGGACCCACCCCTCGGTGGTGAACCATATATCACATCGTTTGGTAGCACGCAACTTGAGCATGTGGCCGGTGTACCGCCGCTTACCCTTGAGCACCCAAGTGTATATCACCCGCTTCCCCGGCAGCACACCGGAGATCTTGTGGATATACGCCGGTACATCACCCAACCTCAGTAGCTTCCCTTCCTTATCAGCGAGTTGTTTAGCTGTTAGGACCATTATGTGCTCCATGTGTGGTACAGTGGATTGTCCCAGTCACTCAATAAAGCATCTAGGGGCACGAGTAAACTGCACAGAGCATCTTTTAGCCTATACTCAACTAATTGGCGTAAGTGCTCCTCAGGGTCTCTCTGACGCTCTATAGTGTCAAACTCATGCTGTGCTATGCTGAAATAAGTCAGACCGATATTAAAACTTATGGTCGGTAATTCTATGCCACCGACCCCTTTCCAGGAACCGGCGCCTACCTTAACACCACCATTCGTTAGTCTGTCAAGCTCCTCAACGATGCTCAGTGCAAAGCTATGAAACCCACAATCGCAACGCAATCTATCAAGATCAAATTTTAGTTTCATATCATTCCCATTCTTTCTTTAATCGTTCATACTTCTCAGGATCGTCACCTTGGTACAACTCTGTCTTGCCACCCACCCAGTAATCCCACACGATAGTATGTATCACCATCGAACAGTACTGGTGAGATTGTGGGTTAAGGTACACGCTGACCAGCCACTCCTGGCTGAACCTACTCTTAACACGTAGCGCCCACCCTTCCGGCATGAACACGCTACCGTCGAAGAACCCATACGACTCTACCTCGCCCTCCTCTACCGCCCTACGTATCTGGCGGTAGGGAGCGTGTTCTTCGAGCCACTCAAGCAGGTTGTTCCTGGTATGGAAGCGTTTCATTATGCTTCCCTCACCACACCCA
>NZ_JAAEQH010000322.1 GCF_024231755.1 Neptuniibacter sp. | reverse complement strand
CCCAGAACATTCAGTTCTGGGACTTTATGTACCCTGTAGTAACCGTATCTAATATCAATAGTATTATTGAAACTGGTTTTTACAAGAGCTAATTATTGATTTAAGGAATATCTCTCCTATATCTCTGCTATCTATTAACCTGAATCCGTGACTTCAAGACCTGCTCACAGGACGGCAGACCTGCAATGACGGGTCGTTTGGCGCTATCATAGCCCTGTTATCTCATTCACCCAGTTAGTGCGTTGCCTTATGCGAACCTTTACCCTGCAACAGTCCAAAACCGAAGTCTACACCCCTCACGCTGGCCTGGCGCTGATCGGTCATTGCTTGAACCACCGCACGTCGTTGATTAAGACCGCTCGCACGGTTGTGAAGCGTCACGGCATTCCCAATATTGACCTGATTCGCACTTATCTCGGTGTCATCTGTCTGGGCAAAAGTGACTTTGAAGCGGTTGAGTCAACTCGCAAGGATCACTTCTTTAAAAATGCAATGGGCATCAAGCAGCCCCCTTCATCAGCACGATTACGCCAGCGTTTTGATGAGGATGCAGAAGCTCTAGCCCCTTTGCTTGAAGCGGCAAGCTGCGAATTTCTGGAACGAATTCAAGCACCGGTTTCACCCTTGGCCATGGGGCATGTCGCTCTGGATATGGATGTTTTTCCTATGGACAACAGCCAGACCTGTAAAGAGGGTGTGAGCTACACCTACAAGGGCTACGAGGGGTATGCTCCTTTAGCCGCTTACCTGGGCAAGGAAGGCTGGTGTCTCGGGTGTGAACTGCGCCCCGGTAGCCAGCATGCTAACAACGGTTTTCTGGATACGCTAACAGCTGTTTTACTCCGAGCCAGAGCTTTGACCGCTTCTCCCATTTTAGTGCGCCTGGACAGTGCCCATGATGCCCGTGACAACCGTGATTTTTTGAACAAGCAGGAGCAGGTCGACTTTTTGATTAAGTGGAATCCGCGCAAGCACGATCCCCTGGTCTGGGCTGACAAAGCTTTGCAGCAACAAGCCTTTGGGTTGGAGCGTGATGGCAAAATGGAAGCCTTGATCTCTGAAACGTTGCCCGATGAGCCGGGCGTTCGACGGATCGTCAAGGTGACTGTACGTACCAGCGACCCCAGCGGCCAGATGTTTCTGGAACCTGAAGTCAGCCTTGAAGGCTGGCTGACTTCTTTGCCGGAGCATCTTGCGGATGATCAGGCCGTCATTGATCTGTATAAAGATCACGCCACCAGTGAACAGTTTCACAGCGAGTTTAAAACTGACCTGGATCTGGAACGCCTGCCTTCGGGCAAGTTTGCGACCAACTCTCTGGTCATGGCTTTTGCGGCTTTGGGCTATAACCTACTGCGCTGGATCGGACTAGGACTGATAGGACCCGACGTACCCATTCGACACCAAGCCAAGCGTCGTCGCTTGAAAACAGTGATGCAGGAATTGATGTATATGGCCTGTCGCCTGGTTCAAAGTGGACGTCAGCTGTTTTTACGCTTTGGCCGCCACTGCCCGGGATACAAGGTCTATCGAGACCTTTACCAGGAAGTTGCTTCGCCGGGATAGCACGACCCTTTATCCACAACCCCTTGGAGCCTGAGTCATAGAATTCGGGATGGTCGTGTATTCTCTGAAGCCTGTCTTTTGGTCAAAAAACGATCAGAAAAGTCAGGCTAACCTAACAATCCCGCTAAGAAACAGACCTCAAGGCGGGATGGATGACTAAAAAATTGAGGTGTGGTGAGCAAGAAGGGGTCTCAGGCAGGATCGAAATTTAAATCACTGATTCAGGTTTTAATGATGACAAGGCCATATGGCTATATACCCAACAGCATTGGTTGGACTTCTTTCCTAACTT
>NZ_JAAEQH010000321.1 GCF_024231755.1 Neptuniibacter sp. | reverse complement strand
TTGAAAGACTTGTACCTACAATGCACAGGCGGGTGTAAACATGAAGGGGCAGGGCGGGGAGGACAAAGTTTTCACTACGAATTTTTTCAAAACTGATTAATATCCTCGGAAATTGTTGAAAATGTCTGGTTACATTCTGCACGATGCTTGTAAGAAAGGAGATGTTACAACAGTGAGGAAATTGTTGCAGGTGGAGGAGATGGTCAACTTGAAGGAGGTGAATAAGTTCAGAAATAATAAAGTGAGTTGAAAATTTTCCTATTTATCTCTCAGACTCCGCTCTTTATTTCTTGTGAAGAAGGAACCCTTAATCACTTAGAAGTTGTGAAACTGTTGCTGGGTGTTCATGAAATTGAACCAAACAAAGGAGTTTGTATTCGGTTTTAACCTAAACCTCAAAATCAGTTTGTAAGTATTCTTTCTCCATTTTATTGTGTCTAAACCTCAAAATCAGAGAGTAAGTATTCTTTCTCCATTTTATGGTGTCTAAACCTCAAAATCAGATTGTAAGTATTCTTTCTCCATTTTATGGTGTCTAAACCTCAAAATCAGTCTCCTTTATTTGTGGCATGTGAAAAGGGGCATTTTGAAATTGTGAAAGAGTTGCTAAAACATCAGAAAATTGATACAAATAACGGAGTAAGTATTATTTCTCCATTTTATGGTTTCTTAACCTCAAAATCAGTCTGTAAGTATTCTTTCTCCATTTTATGGTGTCTAAACCTCAAAATCAGGATGTAAGTATTCTTT
>NZ_JAAEQH010000320.1 GCF_024231755.1 Neptuniibacter sp. | reverse complement strand
CGTAGGTTTGATTCCTGATTTTTGAAGTCACTCTTGTCGAGAATTGCATCAAGGCTGGCTCTGAAATTTGGTGTCAGGTGCCAGATAGCTTCAGCAGCGATGTCACTTTGTTTGGATGTTTCATCCGGTGCGTTGCTGGCAAGGGTAACTTTACGGTCAGCAAAATAATAAGCCTGACCAATGCTCACGCGTGCCTTTTCAGCACCTTGTGCCGTATAGAATGCACTGCTAAGCCCCAGAGAGATCTGTTGAGTATCACCAATGCGGTCATAGCCACTGAAACGGTTGCGGCGGAACAGGTAGTTGTAGTTGAAATCCAGTTCGGAAGTATCGAAGTCTGGAATATCGTCCTGTTCTTCTTCGGAAACGTATAAAGCGAAAAGGCGAGGTTCCAGTGTATGGATGCCACCGTTGCCCATATTGCGCTCAAAAATAAGACCGCTATCAATGCTCAGCATAGGGGCGGTGATGCTTGGGTTTTCATCACGGCCTGATAATTGGTTGTCCAGTGAGTAACTGCTGCTCCACAAGGATAGCTCTGGTTTAATAAAATAGCCCGGTGTGCGCCATTCGTAGCTTAGACTTGGTAGAAGGAAAGCGCGATCACCAATAATACGATCAGCGCCGCTCAAGCCATAAAGGTCGCGATCAAACTGGGTATATTCGGCTCGAAGAGAGAAATTGCTCTGTTCAGAAAGCGCTTTGTTTCCAGTTAACGTTAACTGAGGCAGTTTTTTATATGGGGCGGTACTGTCTGTATTGATGGTCTGGTAGTCATGGACCCGAGCGCGCAATCGCCAGTTCCCCGTTGAGTAGGATAGATCGGCACGTTGATCCAGATGATGCTGCCTTTTAACTTCAAGGTCTGTATCTAGATCGTCGAAATATTCTGTATCACTCACAGAAGTGAATTCGACTTCTGATTGCCAGTGTTTACTCAACTGTCCCTTATGTCCAATACCCAGCAACCAGCGATCATCTCCGGTTTTATCATCATCGGGCATGTAGGCAGTATTTAGTACGTTTTCAGACCAGTGATTCAGATATCTGAACTCGTTTTCCAGTATCAGGCCACGGTCAGACAGATATCTGGTCGTCAGCGTATCGTCCATATTGGGCGCAATATTGAAATAGTATGGCACTGACAGGTCTAGCCCAGTTTCTTTGTTGTAGCCAAAGCTTGGGTAGAGGAAACCTGAGCGACGGGCGTCATCAATTGGGAAAGTGAAGTAAGGTGTATACAGCACAGGTACACCTGCAACACGCAGTACGGCATCTTCAGCGGTACCAAAGCCTTCCTCTTGATCCAGAACAATACTGTCAGCGGTTAAGCCCCAAGCGTTGCTGTACGGTGGACAGTAGGAATAGTTGCCATTCTCAATACGTAAACGCTCATCTTGCAGACGAATAATTCGGTCAGCGGTGCCGCGTAACCGATCTTCATGCAGTATATATTGTGCGTTAGTAAAGATTGCTTCAGAGGTTGTGGTATCAACTTGAGCACTATCGCTTAACATCAGGAGCCCGGGTTCACGGAAAGTAACATTACCTTCGAGGCGGGCTTTGTTTGTTACCTGATCAAGGTCAGCGCTGCTGGCGCGAAGTCTACGTGCCCCTTGGCGTATTGTTACACCACCTTGAAGCTGAGCTAACCCACCAATAACAGTAGACGATTGGTCCGCCTCCAGGTGTAGAGGAGGGTTAGTCTGGTCTTCATCCCCCATCACCGGGAACTGTGGTTCCAAATAGCGCCCTTCACATTGCAGACCTTCGGGGTTCTTATAGAAAACCCAGTCGAGGTGAGCATATGGATTTTCTGTGATGTACTTTTGCTCTGGTGCTGCTTTGACGCCAGGAGTTGCTTGGTGACCTGGCAGAACGGTTGCGTGCACACTTACTTTGTTGCAATCCCAATCCCCGGAAGGGGTGGTGCCACACTGCCATTCGTTCCCGATAACTTCTGCCGTTTGTAACGGGATGTTCCTATCAGGCTCCTGGTGTGAAGGAGTCGCTCTTTGCTGAGTTGACGGTGTGCGGTTTGGATTTTTTGTTTCAACTTTTACAGAGGGTAATGGTGCCGCCGCCGCGTTAGGTGCGGGTTCTACTACAACACTCTCACTATCTGTCTGGCGATCAACAGTCTGAGCTGAATCTGTGATTGACTGTTCTGCTTCAGCTTTCTTTATTGCCTCTTCATTGATATCGCAGTCCCACTCACCGTTCTGGGACATATTACAGTTCCAAGCCATATCTTTGGAATCAGGTGCGGCCAGGGAATAACCAGAGGCCAAAATGGCGCTGATGGCAAGGCTTAAAGTATATGTGGATCGTTTAGCAAAGGGCATCTGTTAACTAAATCCGTTCTGCAGCTTCCGGGGGAATCCGGTATCTCGCCGAACTCTGTTATCAGTTTTAAAAAGCATAAAGCGCAGAATAATAAAGCATTCTAAGGTGTGAGTGTAGAGTACAAAGGTCATTTATATAGACGCTGTAGCTGATGCACCGTGTATAGCAATGTTGGGAGGCTATTTACCACTAAAGAAAAAATAGGCTGAATATCTTTTTTCTGATGCGATGTCATAATAGCTGCCTGATTCTATTAGAAAAGATATCTGGGGGCGGAGGCTGGATGGATCAGCGGTTTACAGAGTTAAAATCCTGGTTGGAAGGGGTGTTACCTGCATATAAAGAGTTTGATGCAGAGGATTGGCAGTTATCTCCGGTTTCTGGGGATGCAAGCTTCAGACGTTACTTTCGTGCCACCTCAGCGGGGAAAAGCTGGATAGCTGTAGATGCCCCGCCTGAGAAAGAGGATAGCCGCCCGTTTATAGCAGTTGCTGAAGCGTTGGAAGCGTTGGGTGTTGCTGTACCGCATATCTATAAGCACGACCTCGAACTTGGTTTTATGCTCTTAGGTGATTTCGGTGATGAGCTGTATTTGCCCCATTTGAATGAAGAGAGCGCTGATGCATTGTATGGCGATGCGTTGGATGCTCTCCTGTTAATTCAGCGTTGCGAAGGCCTAAAAACCGGTCCTTTACCTCTATATGATCATGAACTTCTGAGTCGTGAAGTTGAGCTTTTTCGTGAGTGGTTTTTACAAAAGTTGCTAAGACTTGAGCTTGATGAAGCGGATCACTTCGAGGTTGATCGGCTGTTCCATTATTTAATCGATTGTGCTCTGGAGCAACCTACCGTATTCGTGCACAGGGATTACCATTCCAGAAATCTAATGTACCGTGATGGTAAAGCTCCAGGTGTTATTGATTTTCAGGATGCGGTTAAAGGTCCAGTTACCTACGATCTGGTTTCTCTGTTACGAGATTGTTATATCGCATGGCCTGATGAAGATGTTTATCGTTGGGTTGAGGAGTTCCGGGTTAAGCTGCACGAAAATGGCAGAATGATGCCTGATGCGAAGCACTTTCAACGCTGGTTTGATCTGATGGGCGCACAGCGTCACCTGAAAGCGATTGGTATTTTTGCCCGCCTAAATATCCGCGATGATAAGCCTGGGTATCTAGGGGATATTCCTCGTACTATGGGATACCTGCTTGCCGTGGCACGTAAAACCTATGAGCTGGAGCCTGTAGCAGCTTGGCTAGAGCAGAGGGTTATTCCAGCGATGTATGCCAGTGAATATTTTCCTGACGAGCTTTTGCAGCGCTGGATTAAAGCATGAAAGCGATGATTCTGGCGGCGGGTTTGGGAACCCGGATGCGACCATTAACGCTGGATACGCCTAAACCTCTATTGAAGGTTAATGGTGTTCCTTTGATCGAATATCATATCCGTCGTCTGGTTGAAGCAGGTATCACTGAGTTGGTGATCAATCACGCCTGGCTTGGAGATCAGATTGAGGCATATTTGGGTGATGGTTCGCGTTTTGGTGCCAGTATTATTTATTCTCGCGAAACGGAACCTCTGGAAACGGCAGGCGGAATTCGTAAAGCCTTGTCAGCCCTAACCTGTTCGGGCGAAGAGTCCTTCATTATCGTTAATGGTGATATCTTTACCAACTTCCCTTTTTCCCAGTTGAGGGGTGTAGCAGGGCAAAATCATCTGGTTCTGGTAAATAATCCTGAGCACAACCCTAAGGGTGACTTTTACCTTAATGAGGGTGCTCTTCATCCTACTATGGGTGAGTGCTACACCTTCAGTGGCATCAGTGTATTATCAGCAGATATGTTTGCAGATCTGCCGCAGGAGCAAGCAGCTCCATTGGCGCCCCTTTTACGCGAAGCGATTGAGCGTGGTGAAGTGACAGGAGAGTTGTATTCCGGTTACTGGGTTGATGTAGGTACGCCACAACGTTTGCAGGAAATAGATAATCTTGTTCGGGAGCAGAAAATAGATGGCCTTTGATGCCCAGGAAAAAGGTGCCGAACTCGGCGCAACGTTCAAGCAGCATTCTACCTCCATTATTCTTGGGGCTGCCGTAGGCCTGTTTTCTGGTGGCTTTTGGGGACTGATTTTTGGTGGTGTTGTAGGTTTTCTTATCAGTCGTGCCCTACGCGGTATGGTAAAAGCACTCAACCCACAGGAAGCATTCTTTAAGGCAACATTCTCTGTGATGGGGCGGGTTGCTAAAGCAGATGGTCGAGTGACCGAAAACGAGATTCAATTTGCGCGTAATGTGATGATTCAGATGCGTCTGGATGAGGCGCGCAAGAAGCAGGCAATTGATTACTTTACTCAGGGAAAAGAACCTGATCTGGATCTGGCTAAGCTGGTTAAGCCTCTGGGGATAATGCTTCGGCATCGGCCTAACGTTAAATTGATGTTTGTAGAGATACAATTGCAGGCTGCTATGGCTGATGGTGAAGTCAGCCCAGAAGAGCTCCAGGTTATTGAAGAAGTATGCCAGCTGCTCGACTTCGGTGCCGATAATGTTGAAGAGGTTATCGCCCGGGTTAAAGCACAACGGGATTTCTATCAGCATGGTCAGGCGGGTGTCGATAGCGCTGTTTTATTGAAAGATGCTTACGCTATTTTGGGTGTTGAGGAAACGGCTTCAGATGCTGAGGTTAAAAAGGCTTATCGTCGACAGATGAGTCAACATCACCCGGATAAGCTGGTATCTAAAGGGCTACCTGAAGAGATGATTGAATTGGCTAAGGAAAAGTCGCAGGAAATTCAGGCAGCTTACGAGCGGATAAAAACATCTCGCAAGGAATAGGTTGAGACCCTGCAAACTGCCTTCGCTAAATATATAGGCAGGTTTCTCTGAGTGAAAAAAGAGGTTAGTCAGAATGTTTCTGACTAACCGCAACTGATCTACTGAACTGTTGTTGCAGTATGAGCGCCATAAGAAGGGATAAAATGAGGCTCACAACAATGCAGGCTGCAGCTGGCAGATCAAAGTTCCAGGCGACAGATAGACCAAGAACAAAACCAAAAACTCCAACTAAGTAGGACCAAAGGTTGGATCTGTTATACACAATTGATGCAAGCGCTGGGGCTATCAAGCACACAAACACGAGATAGATTCCCGCTTTTACAACCGAAAGGGTGATTGTGATAGCGAAAATAAGATAGAAATAACGTTCAAGTTTTTCAGGCAAGATGTGTGTTAGTAGTTGCACAAGTACTGCAACTAGCGCGAGAAGGATCAAGTCCTGCCAATCCAGCCAGAGAATATCTCCACTCAACGTACTTGTGAGTAGTTGCCCGCCTTTGGGTTGGCCAGCGACTAAAAGAACCAGAACAGAAGCTGCCAGCACATAAATTAGACCGATAAATGCTTCTCTGTATTTTGGAAAGCTGCGGTTGATCCAAGCGACAAAGCCAACACCTAGTAGGGCAAAAGCAATAGCCACTGCTTGCAGAACCCACTGTCCATCTTCGTAACTAAACCATTGAGCTGCGAGTACTGTGCCTAAAGCCGCTACTTGCGCTATTGCCAGATCTATAAAAACAATACCGCGCTTGAGAACCTGATATCCCAGCGGGATATGGCTTGCCAGTATCAGTAAACCTGCAACCAATACTGGTAAGCCTATTTCGAGTATCTGCACTATTGAGTTGCCTGTATTTCTGATAGAAGGTGGTCAAATAAGTGCTGAAGAGTACTTATTTCACCTTTCAGGTCAACTGTTGCTGGCAGGTTGAGGTGTTTAACTTCTGTTTTTTCAGCGAGCCATTGCGCTGCCCGATCATTCTGATACCAGTTTGTTAGGATGGCTACGGGTTGTTTTTCCCGGGTTTTCACCACTAAAGATTGCGCATGAGCCATTGTCGGTGGAACGCCTGGTTCCGGCTCAAGGTCTGCAACGGCATTCATACCTAACCAATGGGTCAGGTAACTGAAACTGGTGTGCTGGATGACGACGGGTTTCCCTTTTAGCGGAGCAGCTTTCATCTTCCATTTTATAGTCAACAGCTTCCATTTGGTCTGCCATTGTTCGAGAGCCTTTTGATAATCCAGACTGGATTCGGGGTCTATCGCTTGTAAGCGCTTACTTATCACCGGTGCAAGTTCGGCTACTCGATCTGGATCAAGGTGGAAGTGTGGATTACCTTCCGGATGCACATGTTCGGTGCTGAAAAACTCGGCTTCATGTTTTTCTATGGTTTCGATGAACTCTGAGAGGTAAAGCATACCTTCGGCGCCATCCCGAACCATTCTATTCCCAGCGCGTTTTTGTAGAGCGGGTAGCCAGCCTGCTTCAAGAGCTGCTCCACTACAAATTGCGATGTCAGCTTTCGCTAGTTTGGCAATCAGGCTGGGGCGAGCTTCAATATAGTGAGGGTCCTGATAGACGTGAGTCGCGCTGAAGATCTTGGCCTCTGGCGCTAGCTCCCGGCTTAGTGCTGCCCACTCAGGCTCACAGGTGAAAATGGTCAATGCTTGTGCGGTGGAAGCCACCGCAAGCAAGCATATTGCAAAGAACTTAGAAGCTATGCGCTGCATGAGCACCAAATCCTATCTGATAGTGAAGGGTGATTGCATTGTCAGCTCCTTCCATATTGTGTGCATCCTGATGTCTGTACTCCAGACGTAGGCGCTGAGTGTGGGTAGGCTGCCAGCTAATCATTACACTGGTTTCGCTTAAGCGACTTGATTCCCACTCATGCTCGCCTTCATGTTCGTGTTCTTCAGCCAGATTAACACGACCATGGCGGATACCTGTCGACCAGTTCTCGTCAAATTGATAAGCAGCAGATAGATACCAGCCATCGTAATGGTCCACATCTGCACCATAGATTTCATCAACGTAGATGTACTCAGCCGCAAGTTTCACTTGCTGCTGGCGGTTGTTACCTTGTGGTGCCCATTTCCATACCAGGTCAGCAATGTACATATTCTTGCCCTGATAATCTGCCCCATGTGAATGCCCAGCGTGGTCATGGCCGTGATCATGGTCGTGATCGTCGTCATGGTCGTCATCGTGATCATCGTGATCATCGTCGTGGTCGTCATCGTGATCATCGTCGTGGTCGTCATCGTGATCATCGTCATGGTCGTCATCGTGGTCGTCATCGTGATCATCGTCATGGTCGTCATCGTGATCATCGTCATCGTGATCATCGTCATGGTCGTCATCATGATCGTCGTCGTGATAACTTGTTGATGACTGGGTGTCATTACGGAGATAGCTCAAGCCCATCTGCCAGCTTGCATTATCGCCAATATCATCACCAAATTCAGTAGACAGAGTCCAGGTACCGATACCGGATGTTGAGGAGTTTTCTCCTAGTTCATCACCTGTAAATACAGCAGCACTTAAGCGCCAGTAGCGATCAGTGGGTGCCAGCCAGCTTAAACCTATCCCATCATCGTAATAGTGGCCACCCAGGAAAGCACGGTATAACAAAGGTCTTTCACTAAAGTTGTCAGAATGGGTATGGCTGGCATTAAGATAGCCAATGTCTGCTAAAAAACGACCTGCAGTGATATTGAGGCCACCGGGTAACGCAGATGATTGAAGAAAAGCTTCTTCAAGTTCCAGGTCACTTTCGTCTTCATTCCATTCACCAACTAAAGTTACCTGTGCTGTAGCAACGTCAGCAATGTCTTGTGTCAGGCTTAATTCACTGTGACTGGAGCCGAATCCCTCAGTACGACCGCCTAACGCTGTAGTTTCTGACTTGTGATAAGCGTCAAGAATCACTCCAACCTCAAGCGCATTAACAATGCTGGCCTGTGAATAAAGTACTGCCGATACCGCGAGCACTAATTTTTTTTTCATTGCTGAATCCCTAAACTTGATTTACGTTATATCATAACATTTGTGTTTTATTTTTCACAATTAAGGCGGGTGGATAGAGTGGGTGCAGCAGAGTTAATCAAGACAAACGTTGATGTCAGGGATGATCAAGGTCTAGTGAATAGTTCAGTGAATCATGTGACGGGACATAGCCCTGAGGTTTTGACAGCTATCTATCAAGAGCAGATTAA
The DNA here is from genome assembly GCF_024231755.1 of Neptuniibacter sp. Classification (GTDB taxonomy): domain Bacteria; phylum Pseudomonadota; class Gammaproteobacteria; order Pseudomonadales; family Balneatricaceae; genus Neptuniibacter. The sequence goes on along the minus strand of NZ_JAAEQH010000320.1, from coordinate 2,365 downwards.
TCTTGTTGTAATGCAAAGATCGCTCTCTGCTGAAGTCCGCCGTTATTGCCAGGAGTTTGTTGAGAGTAAGCCAAACTTTAATCTGCGTTCAGTGATAAACCCTGAGTTTTCAAAGCAGGCACTAGTAGATCAACTCCCTGATTTAGAAGGACGATCTGCATTTACTGAAGATCTGGCGTATTTACTGGAGATGTATGCCTGTTTATTTGATCTTGATGAAGTAGGGTTAAGGCTACAGGTATTGGATCGTGCAATGTGCCCGCGTTTCCATACTGATAAGTTGGGATGCCGCTTGGTAACAACTTATATAGGTCAGGGGACAGAATGGCTTAATAACACCGATTTGGATCGAACTAAACTGGGTGCCGGAAATATGGGGCTGAGCGATGAAGAATCAGGACTATACTCCTCTGCAGCTAATGTCCAACAGGTAGATCAAGGGGATATTGTTCTGCTGAAAGGTGATGGTTGGTACGGCAATGAAGGCTTAGGCGCCGTGCACAGATCCCCCGCAGTGGCTCTGGGGGATAAACGCGTGGTTGTAACTATGGATTTTGCCTGAGTATTGAGGGCTATCTATTGAGAACTAAGTGTTGAGGGATATGTAATACCGGCTGTGGCTTGTAACTCATCTATAAATAAACAAGCCGGGATTACAGCATGAATTCTTAGCTTCAGCCTTGCCTGGTTAAACTGACTTAGCCTCCAGGGGCGGCCTCTGCCGATTTGCTGACGGGGGCGTTAAGTTTAACGGAACGTTGATTCTGCTCGGCCTTAATCACATAAGTGTTAAGAATTCCTCGAACATGTTTTAGCAGCCAGGTCTGGTCTTTTTTCCAGTTATCTCGAGTTGCGGGCATGCGGCTCTGATGGAAGTTGTTCATGCGCTTGTGTCTTGCCAGGCGCAGGCGTCTTTCCGGTGCTTCTGGTTGTAGGTTTTGTCCTACTGGTACTCTGGCAGTGTGGTGGAGATCCATAATGGTATCTTTGATCTCCGGGAGGATCTTCATCAGATTGGGTGCATTAGGGCCCTCTGGGTTGCGGGCATCAACCATAAGTAAGCGCAGGTCCTGTGTTTCCTGATGTTTCTGCACATACTGTGCAGCCCAAGTAGCCCCAGTACCGATACCTAGCACAACAAAACGCTTCAATCCTTGTTGTTCCAGATGCTTTATTGCTGTTTGCCCCAAGCGGAATATTTTCTCTTTGTACTTTTCTTCAGGCTCAGCCGTTTCTTCCGCTTGCATAGGTTCAGCCTCTGATTCAGTTGTAGTGGCTGCAGTGGCTGGTTCGGATGATTCTATTGCGGGTTCTTCCGTAGCAGTGTCTTCAGTTTCTTCAGAGTCAGAAGTTTCACTATCAGTTGGCGCAGACGGGGTAATCGCTTGCATTACCGGCAAGGTGCGTTTGGGGATAGGTGCCTCTTTCTCTTGAGGTAGATAGATCGCCAGGGTATGCCAACCATATTCTGCTAACCCTTCTCGCAGGTAATTCATATCTTCAGGCCAGTCCAGATGGGTTTTCTGGTCTGGAAACATAATGATACCGCCTTGCTTGAAGCCGCTGCCTTCAATGCGATAGAAACCGATCAGCTTTTCTCCCTCTTTACCGGTATCCAGTTGAAGAATTTCAGTTTCCGGTGTTATGCGAGAGATAAGGTTGTTAATAATGTTTTTATCAACATCTGGCTCAGTGCGGGGTGGTGGAGGTTCTGACGGTTGTGCGCCGCTGGCTGCCGCTTCAGCAGCTGCCGTATCGGTTGCCTCATTCTCTTCAGCTGAAACGGAGCTGAAACTGAGTAGACATATGAGAAGCAGGAAAATTGGATTGCGATTCATAACCACGATTATGGGTAAGAAGCTGGCTGACAGCAAGCCGTCTGCTCCGGTAAAATAGCGCCAAACTATTATTATTCCGGACAAATAGCCATGTCAGATTTTAAGATTGCTCCTTCAATACTTTCAGCAGACTTCGCCCGTTTGGGGGAAGAGGTGGAAAATGTACTTGCCGCCGGTGCGGACTATGTACATTTTGACGTGATGGACAATCATTACGTGCCTAATCTCACTATCGGACCGATGGTGTGCAGTGCACTGCGTAAACATGGTATCGAAGCGCCGATTGACGTGCATCTGATGGTTAAGCCGGTTGATCGTATTATCGGTGATTTTATTGAGGCGGGTGCTAGCTACATTACTTTCCATCCGGAAGGTTCTGAACATATTGATCGCTCTTTGCAGATGATCCGTGATGGTGGTTGTAAGTCAGGCTTGGTATTCAACCCAGCTACGCCACTGAGTCACCTGGAATATGTTCTGGATAAAGTGGATATGGTTCTGCTGATGTCTGTAAACCCGGGCTTTGG
>NZ_JAAEQH010000319.1 GCF_024231755.1 Neptuniibacter sp. | reverse complement strand
GCGCCTTTTTCTCCCCTCCGGTAACTTCTCTGCAGAGGAAAAAAATGACGACACCACTATTTATTTACGTCCACGGATTTAACAGTTCACCACAGTCGATGAAGGCTCAGGTTTTTTTGCGTTATATGCAGGAACAGGGCATGGCTGATCAGGTTGAGGTACCGGACCTGCCCCATTGGCCGGCAAAGGCAATGGAGACACTACGAGAGTTAGTTGAATGCCATGCTGACAGGCCGATTATCCTGTTAGGAAGCTCTCTGGGTGGCTATTACAGTACTTGGCTGACTGAGCATTACAGCCATGTTCGTACGGTATTGATCAATCCGTCAGTTCGACCTTTCGAATTGTTACCTCAGTATCTGGGGATGAATGAAAATCTCTACAGTGGTGAAACTTACGAACTGACCGAGCAGCATCTGCAGCAGTTACTGGATCTTTGCTGTGAAAAAATCACTAAACCAGATGCATACCTGCTGATGGTTCAGACCGCAGATGAAACTTTGGATTACCGTGAAGCGGTGGATAAGTTTGCTAAATCTCCTCAGTTTATTCAGCCAGGTGGTAGCCATGGCTTTGAACAGTTTGAAAATGTAATCCCGGCGATAATGGCATTCGCCGAGGGACGTATCGCGCTACCAGAAGCGCATAGAATTTAAGCTTACGACAAGTTCGCGACAGGAAGCTCAATTAATGTCCAAGCAATACAACGCTGATTCCATAGAAGTCTTAAGTGGACTGGATCCGGTAAAACGCCGTCCCGGAATGTATACCGAGACGGATCGTCCTAACCATCTGGCGCAAGAAGTAATTGATAACTCGGTTGATGAAGCACTGGCAGGGCACGCAAAACAGATCGACGTTATTCTCAATAAAGATAACTCGATATCGGTGTCCGATGATGGGCGAGGCATGCCAGTGGATATTCACCCTGAACAAGGCGTCAGTGGCGTTGAGCTAATCCTATGCAAGCTCCACTCTGGTGGTAAGTTTAATAATGATAACTACAACTACTCCGGTGGTCTTCACGGGGTAGGGGTATCCGTTGTGAACGCCCTGTCCAAACTGATGGAAGTTCAGGTACGCCGTGATAGTCAGGTTTACCGTATCGGTTTTGCCGATGGTGAAAAGGTATCGGATCTGGAAGTGATCGATACTTGTGGTAAGCGTAATACAGGCACAACCGTCCGCTTCCTGCCTGATCCACAGTATTTTGATACACCAAAATTCAGTGTTTCCCGTCTAAAACATAATCTGCGTGCTAAAGCCGTTCTCTGTCCTGGCTTAAAAGTTACCTTTACCGATCTGACGGGTGCCAAGCGTGAAAAAGATGAGTGGTATTACGAAGATGGTCTGGTTGATTACCTGAAAGGCACAACCCAGGTATTTGAAACCCTGCCAGCTGAACCTTTCTCTGGTTCCCTTCAGGGCGAAGAAGATGCTGCTGAGTGGGCAGTGCAGTGGCTGCCGGAAGGTGGCGAGATGACCTGTGAAAGCTACGTTAACCTGATTCCAACCGCTCAGGGTGGTACTCATGTTAACGGTCTGCGTACGGGGCTTCTGGAAGCGATGCGTGAGTTCTGTGAATTCCGTAACTTGTTACCACGTGGCGTTAAGCTGACCGCAGATGATGTCTGGGATAAGTGTTGTTACATCCTTTCTGCCAAGATGCAGGACCCGCAGTTCGCTGGGCAGACTAAAGAGCGTCTTTCCTCTCGTCAGATCGCGGCGTTTATCTCCGGTACCATTAAAGATGCTTTCTCTCTCTGGCTGAACCGCCATGTAGAAGAGGGTGAAAAACTAGCAGAAGTTGTGATCTCCAACGCGCAGAAGCGTATGCGTTCCAATAAGAAAGTGGTGCGTAAGAAGGTTACTCAAGGGCCAGCCCTGCCGGGTAAGCTGGCAGACTGCTCTGGTGGCGATGCGATGCAGTCTGAACTGTTCCTGGTGGAGGGTGATTCTGCGGGTGGTTCGGCTAAACAGGCGCGTGATCGTGAGTTTCAGGCGATCATGCCGCTGCGCGGTAAGATCCTGAATACTTGGGAGGTTGATCCAAGCGAAGTGCTGGGATCTCAAGAGATTCACGATATCTCCGTAGCAATTGGTGTGGAGCCTGCATCGGATAATCTTGATGGCCTACGTTACGGCAAGATCTGTATTCTGGCTGATGCGGACTCGGATGGTCTGCATATCGCTACACTTCTATGCGCGCTGTTTGTGCGTCACTTTAAACCGCTGGTGGCTGCAGGGCATGTCTATGTGGCAATGCCGCCGCTGTATCGAATTGATGTGGCGAAAGAGGTGTTCTACGCCCTGGATGATGCGGAACGTGATGGCATTATTGAACGGATCAAAGCGGAGCGTAAGAATGCGAAAATTGGCGTGCAGCGCTTCAAGGGTCTGGGTGAGATGAACCCACTGCAACTCCGTGAGACAACTATGACTCCGGATACCCGGCGTTTAGTGCAACTGACCGTCGATCCGGGCGACGGCACTAACGAAATGATGGATATGTTGCTGGCGAAGAAACGCTCCGGTGATCGTAAACAGTGGTTGCAAGATAAGGGTAATTTGGCGGACGTTTAACATTAACTGCCAGCCCCCAACAAGTAGCTTCACACTGTGGATAACAAATTTATTAAAAGTGGTAACACGGAAAGATGACTGTACAAACCACCTTTGAAGATGGCACTGAAAAGCTGTCACTGAAAGATTTTACTGAGAAAGCGTATCTGGATTACTCCATGTACGTAATTCTGGATCGAGCCCTGCCTCACGTTGGTGATGGCATGAAGCCGGTACAGCGCCGTATCGTGTATGCGATGTCGGAGCTGGGGCTGAAAGCGACAGCTAAATATAAAAAATCTGCGCGTACTGTGGGTGACGTGTTGGGTAAATTCCATCCGCACGGAGACTCGGCTTGTTACGAAGCTATGGTGCTGATGGCACAGCCGTTCAGCTACCGCTACCCGCTGATCGATGGTCAGGGTAACTGGGGTTCGCCGGATGATCCTAAGTCCTTCGCGGCAATGCGTTATACAGAGTCGCGTTTGGCTCCTTATGCTGAAGTGCTGCTGTCTGAAGTAGGCCAGGGGACCGTGGATTGGGTGCCGAACTTTGACGGCACTATGCGTGAGCCTTCGATCCTGCCAGCGCGCCTACCCAATGTTCTGTTGAATGGTACAACCGGTATTGCTGTAGGTATGGCAACCGATATCTTGCCGCATAACCTGCGTGAAGTATCCAACGCCTGCATTCATCTGCTTGATAACCCAAGGGCTGAACTGGATGAGTTGTGTGAGATCGTTCCCGGTCCGGATATGCCTACTGATGCGGAGATCATCACCTCCCGTCGTGAGTTGAGGAAGGTGTACGAATCGGGTCGTGGTTCTGTACGTATGCGTGCGGTCTATATCAAAGAGCAGGGTGAAATTGTTATCACTGCGCTGCCGCATCAGGTTTCCGGTGCAAAGATTCTTGAGCAGATCGCGGCTCAGATGCAGCAGAAAAAGCTGCCGATGGTCAGTGACCTGCGTGATGAATCGGATCATGAAAATCCAACCCGTCTGGTGATTGTGCCACGTTCAAATCGTGTTGATGTTGAGCAATTGATGGCGCACCTGTTTGCTTCCACTGATCTGGAACGCACCTACCGTGTGAACATGAACATGATCGGTGTGGATGGCCGTCCACAGGTTAAAAACTTACGCCAGATTCTGGTGGAGTGGCTTAGCTGGCGAACTGAGATTGTACGTAAACGCTTAAACCACCGTCTGCAAAAGGTATTAGATCGACTGCATATCCTTGAAGGTTTGATGGTCGCCTACCTCAATATTGATGAGGTGATTGCGATTATCCGTCATGAGGATGATCCTAAAGCGGAACTGATCAAACGTTTTGGCCTGACTGAGATCCAGGCTGATGCAATTCTGGACCTGAAACTGCGCCATCTGGCAAAACTGGAAGAGTTTAAGATCCAGTCTGAACAGAATGAGTTGGAAGCGGAGCGTAAGAAGCTCGAAGGTATTCTCGGTTCAGATGCCAAAATGCGTAAGCTGATCAAGAAAGAGATTGAAGAAGCGGCTGAGAAGTATGGCGATGAACGCCGTTCTCCTATCGTTGAGCGTGAAGAAGCACAGGCATTTAGCGAAAAAGATCTGCTCTCTTCCGATCCGGTGACTGTCGTTATCTCCAAGCAGGGCTGGGTCCGTGCCGCAAAAGGGCATGATATTGATGCCGCTGGTCTGAACTATAAGTCGGGCGATGCGTTTAAGCTCTCCTGTAAAGGGCGTACCAATCAGCCGACGATTCTGTTTGATACAACAGGGCGTAGTTTCACCATAGAAACTCATAATCTGCCTTCTGCCCGTGGTCAGGGTGAGCCGGTTACCGGGCGTATTACCTTGCCGAAAGGTTCTACTATTGATGCGGCAATCGCGGGTAAAGACAGCGATAAAGTGCTAATGGCTTCGGATGCGGGTTATGGATTTGTCACCAAGATTGCAGATCTGACCAGTAAAACCAAAAACGGCAAAGCTGCTCTGACTCTACCTAAGAACTCAAAAATACTAGCGCCGATCGCTGTTGCAAACCCGGAAACAGATCTTCTGGCAGCCGTTACCAATGAAGGGCGTTTGCTGGTGTTCCCAGTAACTGAGCTGCCTGAGTTGGCAAAAGGCAAGGGTAATAAAATCATTAACATACCATCTGCCCGTGCAGCATCCCGTGATGAGATTGTAGTCGCGTTGGCTACCTTCTCTGCAGAAGATACGCTGATGGTTCATGCTGGTCGTCAGCATCTAAGACTGAAGCCGTCTGACATCGAGCACTACCGTGGTGAGCGTGGCCGACGTGGTAACAAGCTGCCTCGTGGTTATCAGCGTGTGGATAGCCTGGAAGTGGATGTAAGCAAGACCGTTGAGGATGCTGAGGTTTAGGGTTGAGGTGTTTTAGACCGCTAGTTCTAAGCCTCATACTACTGTTCCCTGTCACTGGTTATGCTTTTGAGTACTTCCTGGTGACAGGTGATGATGTGCGAATTCGTAAAGGTCCGGGCTTGCAGTGGAAGGTGCTTTCAACGGTTGATAAAAAGCAGTTTGTTCTGGAGGTCCAGCGTAAGGGGCAATGGTCTGAGATTTATTACCTTACACCTCATGAGAAGGTGGTAACCGGCTGGATTTATAACCGCTATCTGGCTCCGCAATCGCATATGGAAGTCAAAAGCACAGATGAAAAGGTTGAAGTTACTGATATCTCGCCAGGGCAGTTAATTTGTCCTGATTACTCGTCAATGGCTGCGGGCTCTTTATGCTACATGGATATCAGCTTTGTTCTGCTATCAAGTAGCAATGTATTACGAGAGAATGTTTTACAAGAAACTGAGGTTAGCTGTAGGGCTGATTTTGTCGTGCCTAATGACCGAGATATTATTCCAATTCAAACGACTGCAAAGCAGATTTTTTATCATGCAGGTGGGCGTATTCCAGGGAAAATGCGTTTGAATGTAGGGCTGGATGCTCGTGTAGACAGTGGAAGCCATAACCTGAGCCATTATAGTTGTACTGCAAAATAAACTTCATCAAAGAAGCTCTTGAAGGAATTTTCAAACAAGTTAAACTCGGGATATTAACAAGGCTTTTTCTAGGGGCTTTTGTTCAATTGTCTTGAGGTAAATCTGCACCATGGATGGCAGTTTAATCCGAAAACGTTTTAAGACACGCATAATTGTAATTGCGGTTATCCTCTCTGTCGGCATTCTGCTCATGGGGGGGTATCTCCTGTATCTCTCCTCCGATCTACGTAAAACCTGGAATAATTACAGCGATTTCTCAGAAAGCCGTAGTGCTGCTCTGGCGGAACTACATCGTGCCGTGGGTTACGGTGGCTTTATTCATAACTTTAAAAATTATGTTTTACGACAAGACTCCGCTCTTCTGCCTAAGTTGGAGGCTGATGCTGAGCGGGCTTTTCAGGCGATCGACTCCTATAAAGGCTCAGGGCTTAATTCGCAGGAAGAAATAGCTTTAGAGATTATTCGTACCACTTTTACTGATTATCGAAACAAGATAACGATAGCTACCCAAGCGGTTGCTTCTGGTGAAAGTTCTGTTGCTGTGGATGCTAAGGTTAAAGTTAATGATGGCCCTGCTTTAACAGCATTGGGGATACTGCAGGAAGAGAACCGCAGCTATTACATTCAGATGACGGACTCTATGAATGCTCAGCTCTGGGAGCTGATCAATGTGCTCTTGATCGGTCTGTTGGCAATGCCTTTTGTGGTGTTAGCCGCCTATCATTACCACGACGTGTTCTTAAAAGTCATCGATCTCAGTATAGAGAAACAGAAGGTTCAGAAAGAGCTAGCAAATACCGCTGTACAGGCTGCTATCGCTGAAGAGAAGCATCAGGAGATGGCTCATGAAGCCCATCACTGTGATTTGACGCGAATTGCAAATCGAAAAGCTTTTATGAAAACCGGTAAGGAAATTCTCTCTCAGGTTCAAGAGCTTGATGAGAAGGTTTCGGTTCTTTTTGTTGATGTGGATGATTTCAAAGCGGTAAACGACGAGTTTGGCCATGATATAGGTGATGATGTTCTTGTCGAAGTGGCTAACCGTCTGACAATGGCGATCCGTGATGGCGATCTGGTGGCCCGTATCGGGGGCGATGAATTTGCTCTGATTATCTGTGGTAAAGATTCTTTCTTTGCTTCCCAGAATCTAGCTGAGCGTTTAATAGAAGTGATGAACCAGAGTTACTCGCATCTTGCTGAGGGCCTCGAAGTAACCTGTTCTGTTGGAGGGGCGCTTTATCCTGATGATGGTGCGAATCTGGATGAGTTGATGCGTGCGGCGGATGAGCGGATGTATTGTGTTAAGAAGAGTGGTAAGAATGGGGTGTATCTTCAGGATTCGTAGAATCTTGAAGATAGTAGCTAGGACGGCTGCGCCTGCTCGTGGCTAGAACGCCGCGCTGCGGCTGCTAGGAAAAGCAACTTGGCTTGGTCATCCTCGCGAAAGCGGGGATCTGGTTTTTTAGTGGAAAATGGGCAGCCTGTTCCCCAGGAGTAGGCAGGTTTTTGTTGGAGCGATGTCCTCATCGCGATTCTTTAGTCTTTCTTTTTTACTAAGTTTTTCGCCCTAGGCGAGTCAGGGTATTTGTTTCGGCAAATACCCTAACAACCCAAAGCCACCCCAACTGCTTGGTCGCTTCGCGACTCCCCTGTGCGTTTCAGATTTAATCGGGGCTGCAGAACTCGACTTCTCCGAAGTCTCAAACAGGCTTCGCCCTTAATCGATTAAATCTTGCAATGCTCGGCTGCGCAGATGGGAATTTGGCGTTGCTTGTGGGAAATGGGAAGCCGAGCCTTTTCTGGGCTAGTCAGGGCTTAAGGTTTTTAAGTATCCTAAGGGCAGCTTTATGCCAGAAGCGGACATAACCCTATCTAGCTATAAACCGAAACCATGTTCCTTCCTGACTCTTTCGCCAGATAGAGGGCTTTGTCTGCCTCTTTGATGCATTGGTCAATTTCTTTCCCGCTGCGATAGCTAGACACGCCGATACTTATCGTGATGTGTTCAACTTTAGGAAAGTGATTGGTATCTATCTTTTCACGTAGCCTTTCAGCTAGTTTCTCTGCAGATGGAAGGGAAGTGCTAGGCATTAAAACAATAAACTCTTCTCCGCCCCAGCGTGCGCAAATATCGGTCTCACGAGCAGTTTCTGTGAGAATGCTTGTAAGAAGCACTAACACGTTGTCGCCAGCATCGTGGCCGTGGGTGTCATTTACGTTTTTAAAAAAATCAATATCGAAGAGCATGAAGGAGAGATCAGTATCGTAACGATCAGATTTTTTGATCTCGTCAGCACATACGCTCTCAAAGTACCTTCTGTTAAATAGACCAGTTAGCGGGTCTTTAATCGCTTGTTCAATTAACTCTTGTTCGTACTTTTCTTTAAGAGCAATTTCTTTCTTTAATTCAGCTACTAATCGCTCTTTTTCTAGTTCTAATTCCCGCTGATCAGTTACGTCTTCAGAATAGAGTACGACACCGCCCTGGCTTCCTGTATCAGAATGGAACCAAGGCTTCATTGCCCAGCGGATGTATTGGGTTGTTCCATCTTCTCTGATAAATGGATCATGAGGTTGTAAGAAAGAGTCGCCTTTTAAAGTTCTAGCGTGAACTTCCATCCAGTCAGGTTTATCTAGAATTTCAGGGAAGATTTCATAGTGGCTTTTGCCAATGATGTCACTTTCATCAATGCCGTAGTGTTCGTACCAAAGGTCTGAAGCGAATAGGTATTTCATGTCCATGTCAAAAACAGCAATTGCTAACGGATTGTGTTCGCAAACTACTTGAAGAACTTCAGAATTATGCGTTTCAAACATAAACGACTCTTTGTGTCATACCTACAGCGATGGGATAAATTAAATATATCAGCTAAGGCGAATAAATGAAGTTGAATGTCCGCTTTGTGTCGATAGCGAATATCAGTGGTTGGAAATAATTTAGGTTTTCCTAGCTACTCGCCCCTAGCAGCCGAAGGCGTTCTCGTACTCTTACTAAGATTTCTTAAAAATCTTAGTAAGCAGGTGATTGGCTTGTTTTTGAAGTAGAGTCTGATGCTTAGGTGTTACCTTCAGCAGCAATACCTTATCTTCATCTTCCCTACGAATATCCGATTCACTCAGCATCGCTTCTTTGATTAGCGGTGCTTCAGTAAGCGCTGTATGGCTGATCAGGTCGTTGCTGTTGGTGGTGCGGGTGAGGAAGTGGGCTTCCTCTTTTACCAGGTTGTATTTGCTGTGGTGGCCTCTGGCGAGGGACATCTGTAGGCTGAGTACAGGCTGGAAACCGCGAATACGGGCCTGGTTGAAGCCTTTATAGAGCAGATTAAAGAGCATAGCCGCGCAGAGGGCGTTTACGCCGTGGCTATCTTTGTCGTCACGTAGCTCGAAGCGTAGCATTAGGTCCTGATTTTCCAGTTGTTCCACTTCGCCGTTGTAGATGCGGGCAACTTGCTTCGCCAATTGCTGGTATACATTGATCAGGGCCGATTTCTCAGCTGCTGTAATGTTATCGGAGCTGGCGGTATTGGTATCCAGGTAAAACAGATAGATCGCATCTTGTGGTGCCAGAATCAGTTCCAGTTCCTGTTCAAATGAGTACAGATCTAGTTGTACTTCTTCTCGGTCCTCCTCCATCTTGAATAGAGGGTTTTTCATGCTTGGCTGGTAAGGCGCTTCTGTTTTTTCTGCAGCAGTTTCTTCTTCGAAAACCAGTGTTTCCGTTTCAGGGCCTTGCGACTCAGGTTCCAGATCCTGTGGGTGATGCTCAAACTTTGGCATCTGGGGTACGGATGACTGTTCTGGTTTGAGGAGGTCTACCAGCTCACGGGTTTGTAACTGATCCTGCTCTTTTATAGCTAGCTTGGTAAGGGCAAACTCTTCACGGGTAGGTTTGGGTGAAGAGGGCTGCGGCTCTGTTCGGCTTGTTGTCGGCTCTAGATCGGTAGCAATGTCCGCAGTTGTTCTAGCTGGCTCGGGTGCAATTTTTTCTTGTAGTTCTTCTTTGGGCGCTTCTTTTGGTTCTGTATTAAATGGTAGAGACTGGCTTTCTGGTTGCTCGTCTCTTACTGCTGAAATCTGCAGTTCGGGCTCTGAGTGTAATTCCGGTTTTGCGGTGATTTGCTCTGTGCGAGCCACCGGTGGCTCTTCAGAATATGCAGGCTCTGGCCGGTCATTAGCTTGGGTTAGTGAGTGTGCACTATCCTGCATCGCCAAGGTTTCAGCAAAGTCGAGATGTGAGTATTGCTGTTTGGTTTCTGCCACTACAACAACTGCTTTTCGTGAAGCGAACCAGATCGCGAACAGGATAAACAGTGTCGTTAAGCACGCCAGTATGGCGATAATGGTGTGCTGACTAGAGATCAGTTTTTCTGCAGGTGTAGCGTTCAGCCACAGTGTTATTGTGCCGATGGTCTTATCTTGCTGTAACAAGCGTCGGGTTTGTTTCAGATCGGAGGTGTTTCCAGAGCGGGCAATTACTACGCCATTATCGTCCTGAACCTGTAAGCCGTTCAGGTGATCAAGCTGAGATAACTCATTAAGCAGATAATTCAGGCTAATACGGTCATTGGATAGCACCAATGGGCGAATTAATAGCTCGCTCTGCAGAGCAAGGCTTTCGCCCAGAATCAGTGTTTCAGATTTGGCCTGACGGGATGTACTTAGGTTCAGATAGACCGCGCTAAGAATAAAACCAACAAGCACAGCTAATACAACAGAGAGCATTAGCTTCTGCTTGAATTTGGGCTGTGAATTAGGGGTCTCTGTCACGGGATATATCTGCTTAAAAAGGGATGCAGGTGCAGATAATAACAGTTCATTGCAGTTTGGGTGAATATGATTTGTAGCTAGCTATATTCATCCATGGTGGCAGAGGTATAATAGAGGGCTTATTGATGGGAAGGACGGCTATGAACGTACAAGAATACATGATCGAACTGGGTGAAAATGCGCGAGATGCGGCACGCCTGGTAGCAAAAGCAGACACTAACCTGAAAAATCAGGCGTTGCTGGCAATGGCTGATGCAATCGATAGCAGCCGACCGGCCCTTCGTGAAGCTAATGCTAAAGATCTTGAAAATGGTCGTAATAACGGTCTCGATGATGCGATGTTGGATCGTCTGGAGCTTACAGATGCGCGTATCGACACCATGATTGAAGGCCTGCGTCAGGTGGCTTCCCTGCCTGATCCAGTCGGGGCTATTAACGATCTGAAATTCCTGCCTAGTGGTATTCAGGTTGGCAAAATGCGTGTACCTCTGGGTGTGATCGGTATTATTTATGAGTCTCGACCAAATGTGACGGTTGAGGCGGCGAGCCTGTGTCTGAAATCAGGCAATGCAACGATTCTGCGTGGCGGATCCGAGGCGATTAATTCCAATCAGGCGGTAGCTGAGTGTATTCAGCAGGGTTTGAAAGAAGCCGGTTTGCCAGAAAACGCAGTACAGGTTGTGGGTACGACTGACCGTGAAGCGGTCGGTCAGATGATCACTATGCCTGAATATGTGGATGTGATCGTGCCTCGTGGTGGTAAAGGGCTGATCGAACGAATCAGTCGTGATGCCAAGGTGACTGTGATTAAACACCTTGATGGTATCTGCCACGTATACATCGATTCAGAAGCTGATAAAGGCAAAGCGGTAAATGTGGCGCTGAATGCTAAAACTCACCGTTATGGCACCTGTAACACAATGGAAACGCTACTGGTCAATGCAGACATTGCCAAAGATGTTCTGCCTGAACTGGCTGAACGTTATCAGGCTGTGGGTGTTGAACTGCGTGGTTGTGAACGTACCCGTGAGTTGCTGCCTTATGCTAACCAAGCGACCGAAGAGGATTGGGCAACTGAATATCTGGCTCCAATCCTATCGATCAAGCTGGTGGATGGTATGGATGAGGCGATTCGTCACATTAACCGTTATGGCTCGCATCATACGGATTCGATCATTACTGAGAACTACACTAAGTCACGTGCTTTCCTGCGTGAGGTAGATTCCAGTTCGGTAATGGTGAATGCGTCTACGCGATTTGCTGATGGCTTCGAATATGGTCTGGGTGCTGAGATCGGTATCTCAACCGATAAGATCCATGCTCGTGGTCCAGTAGGTCTGGATGGTCTGACCTCTGAGAAGTACGTTGTTCTTGGTGATGGCCATATCCGTCAGTAATGCCCAAGGTGATTAATGATAACCCGTTTGTCTTTATGGGTGGGACTTTTGATCCCATCCATAATGGTCATCTGAGAACGGCACTAGAACTGCAGCAGTGGCTGGGTGTGGATCAGATCGCTCTGATACCGGCTAAAACCCCAGTACACAGGGAGGCGCCAGGGCGAAGTTCTGAGCAGCGTCTGGAAATGGTTAGGTTGGCGGTTGCTGACGAACCCGCTTTGCGTGTGGATGACCGGGAGATCTGTTCAGATCAACCTTCATATTCACTACTGACTTTGCAATCACTGCGTCAAGAGCTAGGTGATGAGCGTCCTATCTGCATGATAATGGGGATGGATGCCTATCAGACTCTGCCAAGCTGGCATGAGTGGGAAAAATTTATCGATCTGTGCCATCTGATTGTAGTGCATAGACCGGGTTATCAGCTGCCTGATGGTGATCAGATTAGTGATTTTACCCAGCAACACCGTGTTGTAACGCCGCAGGATGTTTTGACTAAGCCTGCCGGATCAGTGCTATTTCATGAGCTGACACCGCTGGCTATTTCTGCAACACAGATCCGCCAGACTATCGAGCAGGGATTATCACCGCGTTACCTGCTTCCTGATCAGGTCTGGCGCTATATTCAAGCTAACCGGCTTTATAGTCAGGTTAGTTAAAGGCTTTATTGCTTAACTAACAGCTTTAACAAACTGTTTTAACTAAATACAGAAATCTAATGCAAACTGAAAAACTGATAGAAATTGTGCATGGTGCACTTGAAGATATGAAAGCGAAAGAGGTTGTTGATCTGGACGTGAGTGGTCGTTCCAGCATCACAGATCATATGATTATTGCCAGTGGTACCTCTAAGCGCCATGTGGGTTCTATCGCTGAAGAAGTGATTGTTAAGGTTAAAGAAGCGGGTGTGATGCCGCTGGGTTCTGAAGGCCAGGGCAGTTCAGACTGGGTATTGGTGGATCTGGGTGATGTGGTTGTTCATGTCATGATGCCGGATGCCCGTTCTTTCTATGATCTGGAACGCCTTTGGGGCGTTGACGCAGACGAATAGAACTTTTTATGAAAATTCGCATCATAGCGATTGGCGGAAAAATGCCTGCCTGGGTAAATGAGGGGTATAACGAGTATGCCAAACGTTTACCTGCTGATTTCCAGCTTGAACTGATTGAACTTCCTCTGGGGCATCGCGGTAAAAATGCTGACCTTGCCCGGGTAAAGAAACAGGAAGGTGATCAGATGCTGGCAGCTATCCCTAAAGGTGACCGGGTTATTGCTCTGGAAGTGTTGGGCAAAAACTGGTCGACCGAAAAACTGGCGTCACAGGTTGAAGAGTGGCGTATGGATGGCCGTAATATCAGTTTGTTGATTGGCGGTCCAGATGGGTTGGATAGCCGTTGTTCAGCGATGGCAGATCAAAAATGGTCTCTTTCTGCACTGACGCTACCGCACCCTTTGGTCAGGGTGATGCTGGCTGAACAGCTTTATCGTGCCTGGACTGTGATTCAGGGCCACCCTTACCACAAGTAGAATTACATACGGAATATGGCTGCAGAACGCCTAAAGGATCACAGTAAAGAGAGTCGGACATTCACCGTTCGGGCGATTATTGCTTTTGCACTTGTGATCATCATGTTCTCAATTCTGCTGGGGCGTATGTATTACCTGCAGGTGATGGAACATGAGCGATATTCGGCGATGTCGGAAGACAACCGGGTTCAATTGCAGCCTGTACCTCCAAACCGTGGATTGATCTATGACCGTAATGGCACCCTGCTGGCTGATAATCGTCCCAGCTACAGTGTCACCATCCTTAAAGAAGAAGTAAAAGATATTGATGCTACGCTTGCGGTCTTGCGTGAGCTTATCCCAATTACTGATCGTGAAGTTGAACGTTTCAAAAAGCGGATGTATCAACGCCGTCGTCCTTTCCAGTCTGTGCCGGTCCGCTTCAGGCTGACAGAAGATGAAATTGCAAAAGTTTCGGTCAACTATCACCGCTTACCCGGTGTCAGGGTAGAAGCTGAACTGATCCGTTATTACCCTTATGGTGAATCATTGGTCCATGCTATGGGTTATGTGGGGCGTATCAACGAGAGGGAACTGAAGAAGGTTGATGAGACCAACTATGCTGCAACACATTATATCGGCAAGCTTGGCATAGAGAAGTTTTACGAAGACCGTCTACATGGTGAGGTTGGTTTTCAGAAGGTGGAGACTAACGCCCGTGGTCGTGTAATGCGGGTTTTGGAAAGAACCGATCCGCAGCCGGGTGAAGATCTGGTACTTCATCTTGATCTTCGTTTGCAGCAGATCACTGAAAAACTATTAGAAGGGCGACGAGCTTCTGTAGTCGCTATCGATCCGAAAACCGGCGGTATCCTGACCATGGTGTCTAAGCCGGGTTATGACCCGAACCTGTTTGTTACGGGTATCTCCACTAAGAACTACAACGCGCTACGTGAATCCAAAGACCTGCCGCTGTTTAACCGTGCTATTCGCGGTCGTTATCCTCCGGGATCCACTATCAAGCCTATAACTGCGCTGTCTGCTATTGATACGGGTGTGGTTAAGCCAAGTTACACTATTTTTGATCCCGGCTACTACACCTTAACCAAGGGTGGCCGTAAATATCGTGATTGGAAGAAGACGGGGCATGGCCGTGTGGATATGTATGAATCTATCTCTCAATCCTGTGATACCTGGTTCTACGATGTGGCCCACAAAATGGGTGTTGATCCCATGTCCGATTATCTGGGGCGTTTTGGCTTTGGTCAGGTAACCAGTCTTGATCTACCGGAAGCTTTGGGTGCCATTCTGCCATCTAAAGAGTGGAAAAAACGTGCACGAAAAGCCTCCTGGTATACCGGTGACTCTTTGAACTTGAGTATTGGCCAGGGCTTTCTGGTGGCAACGCCGCTACAGTTAGCTACTGCGACTGCAGTTATTGCAAACCGGGGTAAATGGATTCCGCCACGGATGCTGAAAGGGATTAAAGGTGTAAATGAAGCGGGTGAAAGCACGCTTACGATGCCTGATCTAGCAGGTGTTAAGCTGCTTCCTTCTGATGTGAAACTGAATAAAGAGAGGCACTGGGATGACATCATCAAAGGGATGCACGATGTAATGCACTCTAAAACCGGTACTGCGCGACGCTCAGGAGCTGGAGCTGAGTATAAGATTGCCGGTAAAACGGGTACCGCACAGGTTGTAGGTATCAAACAGGATGAAGAGTACGATGCTGAGAAGCTGGCTGAAATTCATCGAGATCACGCGCTTTTTGTCGCATTTGCCCCGATTGATGATCCTCAGATCGCCTTGGCTGTCATTGTTGAAAATGGCGGTGGCGGTTCCTCAACTGCTGCGCCTATTGCTCGTAAGGTAATGGATGCCTACCTGCTGGGTGTTGATCCTCAGGAAGAGGAGCTGGCTGGCTTATGAGTCGCGAATTTGAACGTTATATGCCAGAGGCGCATGATCACCTACGTCAGCGCCCAAGCCTTTGGAGCTACACCCACCTGGATGGATGGTTATTGTTACTGCTGATCATGCTGTGTGGTTTTGGTCTGTTTATACTCTACAGTGCTTCAGGACAGGATCTTGGCTATGTAACCCGTCAGGCTATCCGCATGGGCGCGGGTTTCTTTGTCATGATCGTTCTGGCTCAGTTCCCTCCAAGGTTTCTGGGGCGGTGGGCCCCCTGGCTCTATGTGATCGGTCTGGCCTTGCTGGTGGGCGTGATTTTGTTTGGTGTTGGAGCAAAAGGAGCGCAGCGCTGGATCGCATTACCGGGTTTTCGCTTTCAACCATCAGAGTTGATGAAGTTAGTACTGCCGTTGACGGTCGCTTACTACTTGGCGCATCGGCCGTTACCACCGCACTTTAAGCACGTCTTTATCTGTTTGGCGCTGATTGGGGTACCAACTGTGCTTATTATGAAGCAGCCAGACCTAGGTACTTCGTTGCTTATTGCCTCTTCTGGGGTTTTTGTTTTGCTGTTTTCCGGGATTCGCTGGCGTTATATTTTTAGTGCTCTCGGTCTAGCTGCAGCTGCACTGCCTGGTTTATGGGCGGTGATGAAGGATTATCAGAAACAGCGTGTCTTAACCTTCCTTGATCCAGAAAGTGATCCGCTGGGTTCAGGCTGGAATATTATCCAGTCCAAAACGGCTATAGGTTCGGGAGGTGTATCTGGTAAGGGTTGGTTAAGTGGAACTCAGTCACAGTTGGACTTTCTGCCTGAATCCCATACCGACTTCATTATTGCTGTGGTCGCCGAGGAAATGGGGCTGATAGGGGTGATGATACTGCTGACTATTTATCTGCTAATTATTGCTCGTGGTCTGGTGATTGCGGCACGAGCGCCGGATAGTTTTGGTCGATTACTTGCGGGTAGTCTGATTTTAACTTTCTTCGTGTATGTATTTGTTAATATCGGAATGGTAAGTGGGTTACTTCCAGTTGTAGGGGTGCCATTGCCGCTGGTGAGTTATGGTGGTACCTCGATTGTGACATTGATGGCAGGTTTTGGAATCATCATGTCTGTACATAGTTACCGAACGATGCTGCTGAAATAAGGCTGTTGTTCGGCTGTTTATCTGTTTTATGTGTTTAGGAGTTTAGGGATGAAAAGAGGTTTTAAAATTGGTCTGGCCTCTGTGTTAGCTACGCTGGTTTTGGGTGGCTGTACGGGTATGGAAGAGAAAGAAATTGCACAGGTTAAGAAAGCTGAGCCTGCGGCTGAACCGGTGAAAGTTGATAAAAAAGCGGCAAAGGCAGCTGAGAAAGTAGCTAAGGTTGAGAAAAAAACTGCAAAGCCTGAGGTAAAAATACCGCCTGCTCGTTA
The DNA here is from genome assembly GCF_024231755.1 of Neptuniibacter sp. Lineage (GTDB taxonomy): Bacteria > Pseudomonadota > Gammaproteobacteria > Pseudomonadales > Balneatricaceae > Neptuniibacter. The sequence continues at coordinate 9,642 of NZ_JAAEQH010000319.1, read as the reverse complement.
TGACAGCTATATAGAATACCCGGATGCCCAGGCGCTGATGCTAGATATGCAAAATGAAGGTTTCAGTGAAGCCTATCTGTTTGATGTGTTGAGTAAAGCTAAACGTCAGGAATCTATTCTGAAAGCGATGTCCCGCCCTGCGGAGAAAAGCCTGAACTGGGGGCAATATCGTAAGATCTTTATTGAATCTAAGCGTATTACACAGGGTGTAGCTTTCTGGAAAGAGAACAAAGTAGCCCTGGAGCGTGCTGAGAAAGAGTTTGGGGTACCGGCGGAGATTATTGTTTCCATAATTGGAGTAGAGACTCGTTATGGCCGTATTACCGGGAGCTACCGAGTACTGGATGCGTTAGCGACCTTAGGTTTTGATTACCCTCGTCGCGGTAAGTTCTTCCAAGGACAGCTGAAAGAGTATCTGCGTCTGGTGAAGGAAGAGAAAGTGGAGGTTACTTCACTGAAAGGTTCCTATGCAGGAGCGATGGGTTACGGACAATTTATCCCATCTAGCTACCGCAGCTTTGCAATTGATTTTGATAACGATGGTAAGCGTGATATCTGGAACAACAAAACCGATGCTATCGGCAGTGTCGCTAACTACTTTGCTGAGCATAAATGGAAACCGGGTGCGCCGGTAATCAGTGGTGTTGCTTTAAATGGTCATACTGAGGAAGAGTGGTTTAGCAAAGGGCGCAAAGGACTGATTCCTAAAGTGACTCTGGGAGAATGGCAGCAGCGAGGTGTGCAGCCACATATGAGCAACTTGGCTGAGGATGGCAAAGCTATTCTTATGCGCCTGGAGATCGGTGACGATAAACAGTACTGGTTGGGTTTGCATAACTTCTACGTGATAACTCGTTACAACCACAGTAAGCTCTACGCTATGGCAGTTTATCGTTTGAGTGAGCAGATCAAAGCTGCATATGAAAAAGAAACAATGAAGATGGCTGACCGATCTTGATCAGCTATGGCTTATACAGGTAACTAAGCATGTACCGGATATTTATCATTTTTTTATCGACGCTTGTTATCGCAGGGTGCTCATCTACCGGCGGTAACAGTGGTCGTTATTCGATGAAACATGATAAAGCTCCTGATCGTCCGGTAGATGTCTCCCATGTTAAAGATGCAGTGCCGAGGGTTGAGCCTAAAAGCCGGGGTGGCAATAAAAGCCCTTATACAGTGTTGGGCAAAAGTTACTATGTGATGTCCAGTTCACAGGGCTATAACGAAACTGGGACAGCCTCTTGGTACGGTAAAAAGTTCCATGGCCATAAAACCTCAAATGGGGAAATTTATGACATGTATGGAATGTCGGCGGCGCATAAATCTCTACCTTTGCCGACCTATCTCCGGGTGACCAATTTGGCGAATGGTCGACAAGTTATTGTTCGGGTTAATGATCGTGGCCCTTTTCACGGTAAACGTTTGATCGATCTTTCTTATGCTGCTGCGTCGAAACTGGATTTTCTGAAACACGGTACGGCTAAGGTACGTCTGGAGGCAATTGATCCAAAAGCCTGGCAGCGTTCTAAGGGGATTGTGTCCTCAGCGGTCGCAAACCCTCAGCCCTCGGTTGCTGGACGTTATCTTCAGGTGGGTGCTTACTCTAGCCGTAACTCTGCGGAATATGTCGAGGAGCAATTACGCCCGGTGCTTAACGATCTGGCTGTAATTATTCGGCCAGTTACGGGGAGTAGTGGGCGTACTCTTTATCGCGTGCAGGTAGGGCCATTACGTAGTTCTACTTCACTGAGTGAATTGACCAATCAGGTCGAGCAGATGGGCTATTCTAACCCGCGTTTGGTAGACTATCCCTGATGAATTTTTTTCTCCAATTTACTTTCTAACTCTGGAAAACAATGTTTAATAAGGTTTCTAAGTTTTTCTCTGTTTTTGTACTGGTCCTGTTCGCTATGCAGACGCATGCGATCACGCGTTTGATACCTGCCGAGCCGCAAATTGCTGCTACGGCTTATCTGGTGATGGATGCTGATACCGGCAAGATCATTGCTTCTAAAAATGAACATGGCCAGTTTGCACCTGCCAGCCTGACTAAGATGATGACCGCTTATATCCTTGAGTATGAGCTGAGTAAAGGCAATGTCAGTGAAGATGATCTGGTTCTTGTGAGCGAAAAAGCGTGGCGCACACAGGGCTCACGCATGTTTATCCGTGAGGGCACACAGGTTCGTTTGGGTGACCTAATGAAAGGCATTGTCATCCAGTCCGGGAACGATGCATCTGTTGCTGCCGCTGAACATATCGCCGGAAGTGAGGCTGCTTTTGCTGATCTAATGAATCAGCATGCTGATCTGCTGGGCATGCAAAACTCTAACTTCCTAAATGCGACGGGCTTGCCAGCAAAAAGTCATGTTTCCTCTGCTTATGATCTGGCTATTTTGGCAAAAGCGATCATCCAGGATTTTCCTCAGCACTACGGTATGTATTCGGAGAAGTATTTCACATACAACAAGATCCGCCAGCCGAACCGTAACAAGCTGCTCTGGCGTGATAAGACCGTGGATGGTTTGAAAACAGGATATACCGATGAAGCGGGTTACTGTCTGGTAGCTTCAGCGAAACGCGACAATATGCGTCTGATCTCTGTAGTGCTGGGTACGAAGGATGAGGAAGCTCGTGCTCGTGAAAGCCAGAAGCTGCTTTCCTATGCTTTCCGTTACTACCGCACGCATCAGCTTTATGAAAGCAATGTAGTACTGAACACAACAAAAGTGTGGGCGGGTGAAACTGATCAACTGCGCATGGGGATTAACGAGAGCTTATCGGTAACAATCCCGCGCGGTCAGGCAGATAAATTACAGGCTACAATGGATGTAGAGCGGATAATTAAAGCACCGATTGAAAAAGGTCAGGAGCTGGGTAAAGTGCGTGTGACGCTGGAAGGTGAACTTGTGAAAGAGGTTCCTCTGGTAGCTATGAATACGATCCCTGAAGCCGGCTTACTGAAACGGATCTGGCATGCGATTATGCTATTTTTTAGCAGCCTTATTGGCTGATAAAAAAGAGGGTAAGCCCTAAACCTTTAAATTTGCACGGATGCCCGCATCTACATAGTTGGATGTGGGCATTGTTATTTTGAGACGATGAATACAGTTTATCTGAACGGCGAATATATCCCGGAGGATCAGGCAAAAATTTCTGTTTTTGACCGTGGCTTTCTATTCGGTGATAGTGTTTATGAAGTGATCCCGTTTTATCAGGGGGTCGGCTTCCGCCTGCAAGAGCATATCGATCGTCTTAATCACAGTCTTCGTGCTGTGCGTATAAGCTGCGAGATGGACTGGGCCCAGATTCTTGGTGATCTGGTTGAGAAAAATGGTGGCGGTAACCTTTCCGTCTATCTGCAGATCACTCGGGGTGATGCAGGTAAACGTAGCCATGTTTATGATGAAGGTCTGCAACCTACCGTCTTTGCCTGCTGCTCCGAAATAAAGGATATATGGCAAGCCGGTGCGGATGATATTCTGCCGATTAAAGCGATGGTGATGGAAGACCTACGCTGGCACCGTTGTGATATTAAATCGACCTGTCTATTACCCAATATTCTGGTGTTGCAGCAAGCAAATGATGAGGGTGTACAGGAAGCGATACTATCCCGAGATGACCGTTTGACCGAAGGCTCTGCCTGTAATCTGTTTCTGGTAAAGCGTGGTGTTTTATTTACCCCGAAGCGTAGTTCAGAGATTTTAGGCGGCATCACTCGGGAACTGATATTGGAGCTTGCTGATGAATATGGCATTCAGTATCAGGAGGTGGATGTAGATTATGATCGCTTGTTGGCAGCCGATGAGGTCTGGGTATCTAGCTCGACCAGAGGCATTATCCCGGTGATAGAGGTTGATGGTCACCAGATAGGTGATGGAAATAAAGGCCCAATGTGGCACAAAATGTTTGAACTGTTTGTCACGTTTCAGCGTAAGTTGATGCGCGGCACTAAGTAAGAAAAGCTGAGTATGTCTGAGAAACAGCAAGAACCCCCAAAAATAGAATTTCCCTGCCCAAACTATCCGATCAAAGTAGTGGGTGTTAATAGCGATAACTTTCGCGGTTTTGTCATTGAAATAGTACAGATCCATGTACCTGATTTTGATCTGTCATCTGTTTCGGTTCAGGACAGCCGTAATGGTAGCTTCCAGTCTGTGCGTTTTAAAATTACTGCACAGGGTGTGGATCAGCTCAAAGCCTTACATGAAGCGTTGATCGCTTCTGATCGTGTTAAAATGGTGATTTAATGATCACCGATCAACTGATCGTTCGTGACCTTGGCTTACAGCCCTATGAGCCGATCTGGCAGAAAATGCAGCAGTTTACCAATGAAAGGGATGAAACTGCTGTGGATGAGATCTGGCTGCTACAGCATGAGCCTGTATTTACTCAGGGGCAAGCGGGGAAAGAGGAACACGTTCTTAATACTGGTGATATCCCTATAGTGCAGGTGGATCGTGGTGGTCAGGTAACCTATCACGGACCAGGGCAGTTGATTGTTTATCTACTGCTGAATCTGAAGCGCCTTAAAGTAGGTGTACGAGAGCTGGTTTCTATCATGGAAGACTCTGTTGTAGAGACTGTGCAAAGTTACGGTGTAGACGCCTATGCGAAACCTGATGCACCGGGCGTATATGTTGATGAGAGCAAAATAGCATCCCTTGGATTACGAGTCCGTAGGGGGTGTTCATTTCACGGATTGGCTCTGAATCTGGATATGGATCTGGAGCCGTTTCTGAGAATTAACCCTTGTGGTTATGCCGGAATGGCAATGACGCAGTTAGCGATGTTGAGCGACAACCTTGATCAGGCTGAAGCAACAGAACGTCTGCTTAACTTTTTAATAAATAAGATCGGGTATAGCGAAATAACCCGGCAAAACTCTCTGGATTAGAGACAGATGTCTGAAGATACTAATAAAACAACCTCAACTCCCAAGAAGCGTGTCGAGCAGGGAGTAAAATTGCGTGGTGCTGACAAAGTCGATCGCATACCGGTAAAGGTGATCCCTACCGCGAAAGAGGATATGCCGCGTAAACCTGACTGGCTCCGTGTACGGATGGGTTCCAGTGCTGAAGTACAGCGAATTAAAGGCAAGCTGAGAAAGCATAAGCTGGCTTCTGTATGTGAAGAAGCTAGTTGCCCGAACCTGGGTGAATGCTTTAGTCACGGTACGGCCACTTTCATGATTATGGGTGATATTTGTACCCGTCGCTGCCCATTCTGCGATGTGGCTCATGGTCGTCCTAATGCGTTGGATGAGAATGAACCAAAAGAGATGGCTGATGCCATCGCGGATATGGCCTTGCGTTACGTAGTTGTGACCTCAGTAGACCGTGATGACCTGCGTGATGGTGGAGCGCAGCACTTTGCTAACTGTGTGAGTGAAACCCGTAAACAGGTGCCAAGCATTGAGATGGAAATCCTGGTGCCGGACTTCCGCGGCCGTATGGATATAGCAATTGATATCCTGACTGAAACGCCGCCGGATGTGTTTAACCACAATATGGAAACAGTTCCGCGTTTGTATAAAGCGGTTCGTCCAGGTTCCGATTATGAATGGTCACTACGTCTGCTGAAGAAATACAAAGCTAAGAACCCGGATGTGAGAACTAAGTCCGGCCTTATGGTGGGTATCGGCGAAACCAACGAAGAGATCGTAGAGGTTATGAAAGATCTGCGCGCTCACGATGTGGATATGCTGACGATTGGTCAGTATCTGCAACCAAGCCGTAGTCACCTCAAAGTTGAGCGTTTTGTGACACCTGAAGAGTTTGATGAGTTTGGTCGCTTAGCTAAAGAGATGGGCTTTAAACATGTGGCGAGTGGCCCGTTAGTTCGTTCCTCTTACCATGCCGATCTACAGGCGAAAGGAGAGAAGGTAGGTTAAGCTTTCTTTTCTGAATTGTTTGGGGATAGCTTTAAACTGTCTCCCTATTGTAAGCCGCATCTGGTTAATCCCGTTGCGGCTTTTTTATTGTCTTCATAAACAGAAAACTGTAAATTAGACATATCTAATTTATATTTCTTTGATGGAGCGGTTTCATGGCTGGAAAAGTAGTTTCTGTTACAGCTAATCTGGGTTCGGGTTGGGCAATTCATTCAGATATTCGCGAACATAAAGTTGTAATCGATCAGCCACAAGCGGGTGGTGGAACTAATGAAGGTCCTACACCGCTGGAATATTTTCTGTTCTCGCTGGCGGGGTGCGTAGGAAGTATCGGACGTATTGCTGCCAACCAGCAGAAAATTAATCTGCGTGGTATGAAGATTCAAGTGGATGCAGATCTGAATCCTGCGGGTTTGATGGGCAAACCTACAGATGATCGGGTCGGCTTTCAGCAGGTTCGTATCTCAGCAGAGATTGATGCTGATCTGAGTGATGAAGAGAAAAAAGCCTTCCTGGATGAAGTCTGTGACCGCTGCCCACTGCATGACAACGTTAAGTTGGTGACAGAAGTACTTCACGAGCTGGTTTAATTCTCTGATTCTCTACTCATATAGGCTCCGCTATACTGGAGCTTATATGAGCAAATATCTTATCCCACTTCTTACTCTGCTTTTAACGGGCTGTGTAACACAACAGACCCTAACCTCTTCCAATGATCTGCAAATCAATCAGATTATTGTCACCAATAATTCTCCTTATGCCCTGCTGGATATGGAGATTAATGTTTACGCTTCACGGGGCCGGGTTGCCTGTAGTTATGTGCCGCCGGAAGGGTTTTGTTCTAATTGGTTTCCTGCACGTCCTTATCAGGGGCATGCCGCACTGGTTAGTTGGCAGTTGGATGGTAAGCAGTGGCAAAAAGAGGTTGTGGCAGACGATGTTCTAAAGCAGAGTGCTTCTGGTACTGTGGCTATAGAACTGGTTCTGGGGGATCAGGGACAATCTGTGGTTAAAGTGCGTTCTGCAAATGATTTTTAGTCGTGATTTCTTAATGGTATTTAGATAAGGGCGGCCGATGTTACATAAGACGATGTTCTCAACACCTGTGTTTCAGCCATGCCTTAAATGGATCTCCAGATCTGTTTTAAAGCTGTTAGGTTGGAAAGTGGAAGGTGAAGTGCCAGAAGACCTTAAACAGTGTGTTTTGATTGCTGCGCCTCACACTACTAACTGGGATATGCCGTTTAGCCTGATGATTGCGTTTGTACTCGATACCAGTCTCTATTGGGTGGGTAAGCAAAGTATTTTTAAATTCCCCTTTGCTGGATTGATGCGCTGGATGGGTGGGATTCCAGTAGACCGTTCCCGGTCAAATAATATGGTTGATGCAACTGTAGAGCAGTTCGCTCAACATGCAGAGTTACGGATTATGATGGCTCCTGAGGGAACCCGTTCAGAGGTCAAAGAGTGGAAATCCGGTTTTTATCATATCGCCCATGGTGCGGGAGTGCCTATTGCTCTCGGCTTTATTGATTACAAAAACAAGTGTGGTGGTATCAAGCACATCTTTCATACCACGGGAGATTATGAGCAAGACCTGCAAGAGATTAAGAGCTTCTACAAGCCCTACTTTGATCAGACTTAGTAAGTTCACAAGCAGGGGGTAGGTTTAAACCTGTCCCCATTTTGGTATCTTAATTCTGCTTCTCTAAGATGAGCGGTTCAGACCTAAGATATTCTGATTAATTGTTCTTTTCGTAATGCATCTGCTGCAGGTTAACCACATACTGGGCAACCATCGCCGTTTGTTTGTCATTAAACTGTGTAAAAATCGGCATCTGGTGGGATGCGCTGTATCCGTATTTAACCAGGAGAATAACTTTGTAAGGCTTCATAGGTTTTCTATCGGCAAACGCTTCCATATAGGCGCCGGGTCCTTGCTTGGCATGGCAGTCTTTACAGTAGTAGACGTAAAGATCTTTACCTGTCTTCATCTTGCTCGGAGTAATCGCCTCTTCTTGATCTGTGCATCCCGTCAGTAGCGAAAGAGTGATGGAGAAAAGAATCAAAGGTAACACGTGTTTCATGGCTGAAAACCTTTAATGAAGCGCGAGTGATTGCCCGGAAAGGGTTAGAGCAATGCTGGTCAGTAGTAGCCAGGAGTCTCCAGTGGACATCCCTTTGACAATTTTATCTACCTCAGCACATTGTTGCAGGGCTTTATTAATCTGTTCTGTGGAAAGCCTACGCGCTGCCTGTCTCGCAAGAGGCTTGCGCTTGCCCCAGATTCGCTCCCGCTGGCACACGGCATCAAAAGACTGGCCATTCTGTTGTGCTGATTGAATGGCTGCAAGTGAGCGCAGCTCTTTAGATAGAGACCAGAGTACAACAGGTGGCTCGGTTCCGTCCTGACGTAATACCTGAAGTATCTTGGTACAGCGAGCTGGTTGTCCCTGTAGGGCTGCATCAGCCAGGCCGTAGATGTCGTAACGTGAGCTGTCAGATACGGCATCAACCACATCCTCAGCAGTCACAACCTGATTCTTAAATAACAGGCTTAGTTTGCTCAGCTCCTGTTTCGCCGCAAGTAGGTTTCCTTCTATACGGTCACAGAGAAGCTGAATCGCGTCTTCATCGAGTTGAAGTTCTATCTGCGCCGCACGTTGTCTGATCCAGTTAGGTAGTTGCTCAGTTTCAACCGGCCAGATCTCAACCACCACGCCGCTTTTATCCACAGCTTTGAACCAGGCGCTTTTCTTGCTATTACCATCAAGTTTGTCGGCAATGATCAATAGGATGTTGTCGGGCGCGGGGTTGTTTAGGTACTGCTGTAGTATCTCGCTGGACTTCTTATTTAGCTTGGAACCGCCTAAGCGTAACTCAATAATTTTCTTCTCAGCGAAAAGAGAGAGGGCGTTGGCGCACTCCAGTAGGTATTCCCAGCTGAAGCTACCATCTACGTGCAGAACTTCGCGTTCAGAGAAACCTTGCTGTTGCAGGTTATGTCGCAACAGGTCGCAGCTCTCTTCTGATAGAAGAGGTTCGTCGCCAGTGATTAGGTAAACTGGGCTTAACCCTTTTTTCAGTTGTGATGAAAGCTGCTCGGGTTTCAGTTTCATAGGGTGTTATTGCTTTGGCTTGACGGCCAGATAGCGACGGATAATTGTCTGCGCTACAGAATCGTGCAGTTCTCTGCGCAGTAGAGATTCCTGTTCGCTACTTGCTGCTGCGGCATTCTTATCGTAGTCGTAGATACGTTCGTGCTGGATATTGATATCCGATGTCAGAGGAGTGCCCTGTTGGTCTGCAACTAGCATTGAAACCTCCAGGGACAGTTCATATTCATCCACATCAGAGTTGCTACTCAGCGTCGCAGCGCGTCGCTTATAGCGGTTTTGCAGGATTTGGATCTGGTAAGGTGCGCCTGCTGTTTCTTCAATACCGTTAAACTTCATGTTCTGACGAATGCTATGCAGCAGTTCGGAAGAAATGTTGTTACCAGTCAGAGTAACCTGGCGTAAAGAATCATCAACATTCTGCGCACCGCGCAGGTGAAAGCCACAGGCACTTATCAGGCTGAACAAACCTATTACCAGAACAACCTTAGCCAGAGAGGCTTTCCACTGCGTGATCATATATGCTCCTTGGGCACTTTGTGGCGATTAGCCTACAACGATATTTACCAGACGACCAGGGACAACAATCTTCTTACGGATTGTTTTGTCAGCCATGTGTTTCTGTACATT
>NZ_JAAEQH010000318.1 GCF_024231755.1 Neptuniibacter sp. | reverse complement strand
GGTGCATTTAACTTATGCAGGGAATATCAGAATGAATATCTCACAAGCAGCAAAGTTTACTGGCCTGACCAGTAAGACAATCCGTTTTTACGAAGAAAAGGGGATCATCCCTAAGGCTCGCCGGTCCGATAACGGTTATCGTTTTTACACAGAGGACCAGTTAGAAACGCTGAGCTTTATAAGGCGTGCAAGAGAACTAGGATTTTCACTGGATGAGTGCAGGCAGCTTCTTGATCTACAGCATGATCCCGATCGCGCATCTGCCGCAGTTAAAGAGAAAGTGCAGCATAACCTAGAGCGTGTTCAGAGTCAGATTAAGCACCTCGAAGATATCAAGTTAGCTTTGATTAAAATGTCAAAATCATGTCCGGGTAATGCGGATCATGATTGCCCAATTTTAGAAGAATTGTGTACTGAGGGTCACGGAGAGGTTTTACAGTAATGAATGAAGTAACTGCAAGAATGAAAAAAATTGCCATTGTGCTTTTCTTAGCTATTTCCCTACCTGCTTATGCTGGCGATCCCTACTGGTTGGAAGGGCGAGATGATACTAAATATGAAATTGATGTATACCGCAGCGAAAGCTGTGGCTGTTGCAAAACCTGGATAACGCACCTGAAGGAACATAATTTTGTTGTCAGGGACCATGTGCTTTCTGATGTGACTCCATTGAAAGAGCAACTGGGAGTACCAAAACAGGGGTATTCATGTCATACGGCTAAGATCAACGGAAAGGTTATAGAAGGGCATGTACCGGCACAGGATATTAAAAAGGTTCTATCTAATGCAGATATAAAGCTTCTAACGGTTCCGGGGATGGTATCAGGTAGTCCAGGCATGGATATGTCGGGGGCTCCAAAACATGACTTCAAAGTTTACTCCGTCGACTCTAAGGGCGAGGTAGGAGTGTTCTCAGAATACACTAACTATTAAGCAGGAGGCTGATCATGTGGCATACAGATGGAATGTTTTCATCAGGATGGCATGGGTTCGGGATGGTAATTTGGTTATTGTTTCTCGCTGTGATGATTGTGTTAATCGTAAAAGCCTTGTCCGGAAGGGTTAAGGCTTCATCAACAGCCATTGAGATTCTTGATGAGCGTTATGCTAAAGGAGAAATTTCTGAAGAAGAGTATCTTGAGATGAAGGCAGAATTAGAAAAATGATTATACGAGCAGGGATTGTTCTGGCCCTAGTGGCAGTGCTTTCAGGGTGTTTTGAATCAGAGCCGAAGGTAGAGGGCCGTTGGTATACCCAATCGCAAGTAGATTTGGGTAAGACCGTTTTTTCCTCAAACTGTGCTACTTGTCACGGGGCGGGCGCTCAAGGTACGAAAGAGTGGAGAATACCTTTACCAAATGGTAAGTACCCACCTCCTCCGTTAAATGGCTCTGCGCATGCGTGGCATCACCCTCTGAAAGGGCTTAAAGCTACAGTTCGGGAAGGAGGGGCTAAATTTGGTGGGACTATGCCCGGATTTGATGATTTGTTAAATGATAATGAGCAGGAGGCCGCTATCGCCTATTTTCAGAGTAAATGGACTCCAGAGATTTATCAGATGTGGCTGGATCGAGGTGGGCTTCAATAAGCTGCTATCATGAATATTTATCGTATATGGCGTCTGCAGTTCTCACACCACAAACCCCAGACTTTGTGAGAACCGCTTTAGGTAAACCCCGACCCACAACGGACGTTCACATGAATTTATGTTGGAGGCTTTAGCAAGGACCGCTATCCGAGTAATCAGGTGTGATGATCAAAATCAATGAACAAACTGACTATCAGTACAGTGGCTAAACAGGCTGGAGTGTGTTTCGAGACCATAAGATATTACCAACGCATTGGGCTTATCCTTGAACCTGCGAAGCCTGCTTCAGGGTATCGAACATACACTGATCATGATGTACAGCGGATACAGTTCAAACAGCGCGCGAAGAAGCACGGATTTAGTCTTGTTGAAATCAAGACTCTGCTTTCCCTTGGTAAGGGGAGCTGTGATCAAACCAAGCAATTGGCATCCAGTAAGCTTGATGATGTGAACAAGTATAGCTCTGCCTAGATACTGAATACTCAAATACGCCCTAGGTCAAGAAAGAAGAAACAATTGAGAGGGTTTATCAACTTACGTAGATGTGGATAGAAAAACAGAGATATTTTTTCTTTCTAAATATTAAAATCTTAAACACTTTCATGTACCAGTAAAGGGATTATAACGGCTATACGGAAGACTCGTACTACAGACTTTACTATTCATGATCTGAGACATACAGAGAAAAACTTATTTTCCTCTTCCGTTTTCACTGTCATTATTTTCATCTCCCATCGTCTATACATTTTCATAATGACAGTTTATAAACATTATCAAAAAAGAGAAATTTTCGAGTATACACAGATAAAAACAAAAAACCCCGCAATGGCGAGGCTTACAGATATCTTAAACGAGATAGTGTATACAATTACAAACCCGATTCTTTAGAACGGAATATCATCGTCAAAATCATCAAACCCCTGAGCTGGCTGTGGTGCCTGCTGAGGAGCAGGAGCGGGACGCTGTTGAGGCGCTTGCTGCTGAGGAGCTTGCTGCGGTGCCGCCTGCTGCATCTGCGGTGCTGGAGCTGCCTGCTGTTGAGGCGCATAACCACCCTGCTGAGACTGCTGATAACCGGAATCGCCACCACGACCACCTAGCATCTGCATCTGTCCGTTCATATCCACAACGATCTCAGTTGTGTAACGATCATTACCGCTCTGATCCTGCCATTTACGAGTACGCAGTGCGCCTTCGATATAAACCTGAGAACCTTTACGCAGGTATTCACCCGCTACTTCTGCCAGACGCCCAAAAAAGACCACTCGGTGCCACTCGGTACGATCCTGCTGCTGCCCTGTCTGCTTATCCTTCCATGAATCAGTTGTTGCGATAGTTACGTTTGTTACAGCATTGCCATTAGGCATATAACGAACTTCCGGGTCCCCACCTAGATTACCGACCAGAATTACTTTGTTAACACCGCGTGCCATTATTTTCTCCAGAATTCTTCTCTCGCAGATGACATGTTCCATCTACGTAATAGCGGTCAAGCTTAACATGCGACAGGGCTCTGTCACAGTAGTCAGCTACATGAGTTTTATTGATAAAAAAGGAGTGCGTAAATCAACCTGCTGAGAACAGATTATTTTGCCAATAGAATCACTATTACCTGCAAGCAGATGCCTTATAGCTGCTGCTTTGGGCTTGTTCTGAATAGCGGGTATTTAGGTGTCGGGTTAATTAAAAGTCTTTATAATGATGCGTTTTGTTTTCTGCTTTCGAGAGCCGTTATGGATAAGATTCTGGTCCGGGGTGCACGCACCCACAACCTCAAAGATATCGATCTGGAGATCCCCCGCGATAAGCTGATTGTTATCACAGGCCTGTCCGGTTCAGGTAAATCATCTCTGGCTTTTGATACACTCTACGCAGAAGGTCAGCGCCGCTATGTTGAATCCCTTTCAACTTATGCCCGCCAGTTCCTGTCCATGATGGAAAAACCAGATGTAGATCATATCGAAGGTTTGTCTCCAGCAATCTCCATCGAGCAGAAATCTACATCACACAACCCTCGCTCCACCGTAGGTACTATTACCGAAATTTATGATTATCTACGTCTATTGTTTGCCCGCGCTGGTGAGCCACGATGCCCGGATCATGATCTGCCACTGGCAGCACAGACGATCAGCCAGATGGTTGACCAGGTACTGGAACTGGAAGAAGGCTCCAAAATGATGCTGCTGGCACCGGTTATCCAGGGACGTAAAGGTGAGCACTTACATACTATAAACAACCTACGCGCAGAGGGTTTTATCCGTGCCCGTATCGACGGCATTGTTGTTGACCTGGATGCGGCACCGGAACTGGATAAGAATAAAAAGCACGATATCGAAGTAGTTATCGACCGCTTTAAAGTACGTGATGATCTTCAAACCCGTCTGGCAGAATCATTTGAGACCGCACTCAACCTTACCGACGGTATTGCCAAAGTTGCCTATATGGATGGTGGCTCGGCTGAACTCATTTTCTCTGCTCGCTTCGCCTGCCCGGAGTGTGGTCATAGTATTCAAGAGCTGGAACCTCGCCTGTTCTCTTTTAACAATCCACACGGCGCTTGCTCAAGCTGTGATGGTCTGGGGGTAAAACAGTATTTCGATCCAACCAAGGTAGTTCATGATTCGGCCCTCACCCTGTCAGAGGGTGCAATTCGCGGTTGGGATCGCCGTAGCCTGTACTACTTCCAGCAACTGAAAGCCGTAGCAGAACAGTACGGCTTCGATATGGATACCCCATTCAATAAGCTGAGCAAAAAGCATCAGGATCTGATTCTTAAGGGGAGCGGCACGGAAACGGTTACCTTCCGCTACCTGAATGACCGTGGCGACATCATTAACAAAGCCCACCCATTTGAAGGCGTTCTGAATAATCTCGAACGCCGATACCGTGAGACCGAATCAGACACTGTTAGAGAAGATCTCGCTAAATATCTCAACATGCAGCCCTGCCCTTCTTGTGATGGCAGTCGCCTGCGTCGAGATGCACGACATGTATTTATTGATAACCACACTCTGCCACAGATCGTATCCAAACCGATTGGTGAAAGCCTGGAATATTTCGAGCAGCTTCACCTGACCGGAAAACAAGGTGAGATCGCCGAGAAAATTCTAAAAGAGATCCGTGAGCGCTTGCAGTTCTTAGTTAATGTAGGCCTTGAGTATCTATCCCTTGAACGTAATGCTGACACCCTTTCCGGTGGTGAGGCACAGCGCATCCGACTAGCCAGTCAGATCGGCGCCGGCCTTGTAGGCGTAATGTATATTCTTGATGAGCCATCAATCGGCCTTCACCAGCGCGATAACGAACGCCTACTGAACACACTGGTCCACCTGCGTGATCTAGGGAATACAGTTATCGTTGTTGAACATGACGAAGATGCTATCCGCTTAGCAGATTATGTAATCGATATAGGTCCGGGCGCAGGTGTACACGGTGGCCAAGTCATCGCCGAAGGCAAACCTGAAGAGGTGATGAGTAATCCTGAATCAATCACCGGACAGTATCTAAGCGGCATAAAAGAGATCGCTGTACCGGAAAAGCGTCACCCCGCTGATAGCAATAAACTATTATGTCTAAATGGCGCAAGCGGTAACAACCTGAATAATGTAGATCTTAAGATCCCAGTAGGCTTGCTCACCTGTATTACAGGCGTATCTGGATCAGGTAAATCCACATTAATTAATGGCACGTTGTATCCAATCGCAGCCACGGAACTAAACAACGCCACTACATTAGATCCTGCTCCTCACGAATCTATTAACGGTATCAAACATTTCGATAAAGTCATCGATATTGACCAGAGTCCAATTGGCCGAACTCCGCGCTCCAACCCTGCAACCTATACAGGCATCTTCACCCCAGTGCGTGAGCTGTTTGCTGGCACACAGGAAGCCCGCTCTCGCGGCTACAAACCTGGTCGTTTCAGTTTTAACGTTAAAGGCGGTCGCTGTGAAGCCTGCCAGGGTGACGGGGTAATTAAGGTAGAGATGCATTTCCTACCAGATATTTATGTGCCATGTGATGTATGTAAAGGTAAGCGCTACAACCGCGAAACCCTAGAGATCAAATACAAAGGCAAAAACATCCACGAAGTGTTGGATCTCACAGTAGAGGATGCTCGCGAGTTCTTTGATGCAATCCCAGCACTGGCGCGCCGACTTCAGACACTGATCGACGTAGGTCTTTCTTATATCCGTCTGGGTCAGGCGGCAACCACCCTTTCCGGCGGTGAAGCACAACGAGTTAAACTTGCTAAAGAACTATCCAAGCGCGACACAGGCAAAACCCTGTATATCCTTGATGAGCCAACCACAGGCCTGCACTTCTATGATATTCAGCAGTTGCTTAACGTTCTGTACCGTCTACGTGATCACGGCAACACTATTGTGGTAATCGAACATAACCTTGATGTAATCAAGACTGCTGATTGGATTGTAGATCTTGGCCCTGAAGGCGGAGTCAAAGGCGGCATGATTATCGCTGAAGGTACACCGGAGGAAGTAGCAGAAAATACAGCCTCTCATACTGGGCGGTTCCTTAAGCCGATGCTCAACCCACGATAGTGGGTTGAGAGGGGCTAGGACGTCACTTCGTGACGGCTAGCCGCGCCAATGGCGCGTGCTTAACAAAAGAAAAAACTCCGATGCTGTCACCAACACCGGAGTTTCATAATCAAACCTAACTTGAAAGCGGAAACTTAAGGCTTAACAGTAGTCAGGCCCAGGTTACTCCAGTTCTGCATACCGCCACGGTACCACTTGATCTTGTGTGCCGGGTAACCGAAGTCAAGAAGCGCTTTAATATTAGTTGGAGACTGACCACACCACATACCGTTACAGAACATAACCAGCGTTTTCGCCTTACCGAACTTCCACAGGCCATCAAACTCTTCCGCACCAAACTCTTCAGTCAGGATCTCACCTATAGAGATTGGATCGGCACCTTTTTTGGTATTCAGCAGAGTCCAAGGAATGTTCTTAGCACCTGGGATAGTACCGCGCTCAACCCAGTTAGGTGTACGTGAGTCGATTACAAGAATTGAGTCATCACCTTTCGACATTTTAACTAGATAATCGATCATCTCTGCTTCACCGATTGTTTCAACTCCAGGAGCCAGAACGATTGGCTGGATACAGAACGGTGGGCACGGGCGAGATGTCTTAGCAAAAGCATCGATAACCGTTGCGTTGTTATCCTGATCACGCTTAATTGTTACAGACTTGCCGTTGTGCATGACTGTTGCTTCAGACATACCAAAAGTAATACCTACCGGTTTACCATCTGCGCTAGCAGAAAGGGGTAGAACTGAAGTAACAACGACTGCAGCGGCAGCAATGAATGATTTAAACATTTAACTCTATCCTCGATATTATATTTATTTTTAAATAAGAGTAGCGCTTAGAAAACGCCATCGTCCTCACAGCTATCTTCCAACTCTTCATCGGTCGGTTCTTCATCAGCTGGCTTTTTGTCAGCTGCTTTGTCTTCTGCAGGGCAAGGCTTGCCATCTGCACAAACTTTGGCTGCTGGGTCAGCTTCAGCTGCCACTACATTTTGTACAGGCAGCAAAACAGCACAAATAACGGATAACGCCGCTAGCAGTGCTTTAAGTCCGGTAAATTTCATTGTCCACTCCAGGCTCGGTTATAACCTTATAATTATTAGTTTTATTGTGCTAAAACGAATATGGCCCGCAAGTGGTTAAATAATAACCTTAGTCTAATCTTTCCCGGCACAAGGGTAGATTTCGGACATAGCTTCCGTTATCGCCAGTACAGCGGTCTCAGGTATCGAGCCTTTGCGCCAATATGATATATAACTCTCGATCATTTGTGCATCGGCATCCGCTGCAAGCGGAACTAAAAAACACCCATCACCTTCCAAACCCTTTAATGCGTCTGTTACTCCTAGAAAATAGCCTTTAAGCATCATAGATTCTTGAGACAGAGCATCACGCAAATCTTGACCGGATATAAAACTATAATTTTGTGCATTAACTGCAAACGAAGCAGTTAAGCCGAGAATTAGAGAGATTAGTTTGAAGGTTCTCATGAATAATTAACTCCGTAGTCGAGACATAATAAGCAATCTTTCATAAAACCAGAAACCGTCAGATCAATTATTTGGCGGCACAACTTTTATTAGGCAATAAAAAACCCGGCATAAGCCGGGTTTTTTGATGATCAAGAAATCTTAATCTTCAGCTGCTTCGTCAGCTTCTACAGCTGGACGATCAACCAGTTCAACGTAAGCCATTGGAGCGTTGTCACCTGGGCGGAAACCGCACTTCAGGATACGAACGTAGCCACCAGGACGCGCGTTGTAACGCGGACCCAGTTCGTTGAACAGTTTACCAACAGCAACTTTGCTGCCAGTACGTGCGAACGCCAGACGGCGATTCGCTACAGTG
>NZ_JAAEQH010000317.1 GCF_024231755.1 Neptuniibacter sp. | reverse complement strand
TCGACATTCACAACGGCAAAGTACTCAATCTCTGACAGGGAGTGGCATAGACATGAAATTATTGGTTGTAGAAGATGATCCGGATCTGCGCCGTCAGCTAGTCAGCGCTCTGGAAAGTAAGAACTATACCGTTGAAGAAACCGAAGACGGTGAAGAAGCGTTGTATATGGGGCAAGAGTACCCCTACGATCTTGCCATCGTGGACTTAGGCCTACCCAAAATGTCTGGCATAGAGGTCATTAAAAAGTGGCGTGAAGAGGGTAAAGAATTTCCAATTATAATCCTTACGGCCCGCGGCGATTGGCAAGACAAGGTAGAAGGTCTGGAAGCTGGTGCGGATGACTATCTGGTAAAGCCATTCCATATGGAAGAGCTTAATGCACGCCTTAATGCACTGCTCCGCCGTGCCGCAGGACATGCCAAACCAGTACTTGAGTTTGGTCCACTCAAACTAGATACCACCGGCAGTGTAGTTTATCTCAATGATGACATAGTAAAACTGACCAGTTATGAATACCGTACGCTGGAATATCTGATTCTTAATGCAGGAAAAACCATATCCAAGAGCGAGCTAACCGAACACCTGTACCACCAGGATTTTGATCGTGATAGTAATGTTCTGGAAGTATTTGTACGTCGTCTACGTCAGAAGCTAGACCCTGATCAGACACTGCAACCGATCACTACCGTACGTGGTTTAGGTTACCGCTTCGCTTTGGATAACAAGGAAAAAGCGTGACCATAACATCTCCCCTGCGCTCTCTGCAGGGGCGATTACTGATCGCCTCCGCTGTTATTCTCCCACTGGTACTGCTGGTTGCAGGTTTTGCTCTAAGTAGAGCCTATCAGTACAGCTTGGAGAATTCAGTCCAGGAGAAACTACAGTTGCAGGTATACCTACTACTAGGCGCAGTTGACCTAAAAAAGGAACATATCCAATTCCCGGAACGTTTACCTGAACCTCGATACGATCAGACTGGCTCTGGCCTCTATGCAGCAATTCATGGACAGAAAGGCCAACTGCTCTGGCGCTCACTATCCTCTATTCTGCTGGATGACACTCAACTCTCCGAAGTAATCGAAAGCAGCAGTCTTGAAACTGGTGAACCCAAATTTGAGCACCTCGAGGACAAGCAGCTTTTCAGACATCAGCTCCGCATTATCTGGGAAGAGGAACAAAAAGAACGCTCCCTACTATTCACTGTAATGGAGTCCGATGCGCAGCTATTACGGGATGTCAGAACTTATAACCAACACCTTACGCTGTGGTTAAGTATTATCTTCCTCGTCGCCCTGCTAGCCCAGACTCTAATCTTACGCTGGGGTTTGATCCCCCTGCGCTATCTGGCCAAAGACCTCAAGTCGATTGAAGATGGTAAATCTGAAAAGTTATCGGGTAATTATCCAGAAGAGGTGGAGCCGGTCACTCATAACCTGAATGGTCTGATAGACAGCGAGCGACAACAACGAGAACGCTACCGCAACACTCTGGGTGATCTGGCACACAGCCTGAAAACGCCTTTGGCCGTCATGCGTGGCGCAAGCTCGGAAGAGCAATCCAGAGAAATTTATCAGCAACTGGTTGAAGATCAGGTAGAGCGCATGGACCAGATCGTACAATTCCAGTTATCCCGCGCAGTCAAAAGTCAGTCCAAACCTCTGGGCAAAGCGGTTGCTCTAACGCCAATCGTTGAACGTATGATGACAGCATTGAGCAAGGTTTACCGGAATAAGAACTTCACCACACAGACCTCCCTGACCCCAAATCTTATGTTTTTTGGTGATGAACGTGACCTGATGGAAGTACTGGGCAACATCATGGAGAACGCCTTCAAATATGGTGATAGCAAAGTATCAGTGAGCGGCGAAATCAAAAGCGGCTATCTAAAACTGTGCATCTGTGATGATGGTCCTGGGGTAAAACCAGAACTACGTAAAGTGATCCTACGTCGAGGTGAACGCCTTGATACATCCATTCAAGGGCAAGGAATTGGACTTTCCGTAGCAACCGATATTATCAGTAGTTACCAGGGTGAAATTGAAGTGAAAGATTCTCCGCTGGGAGGAACCTGCTTTGTAATTCGCTTCCCAGTTTCCTAACGCGAGCAATTAAAGCGTTTTGAAAAACACCTTGGAATTACGCTGCAGATTAAACAACGCCTTCTTCTCTCCCGGAAGCTGATCAACACTGTTTTCCACAAAACCCCGCTCAATAAACCAGTGAGCAGTTTTAGTCGTCAGCACAAACAACTTATCCAGATTCAGCTGTGAAGCCTGTTGCTCAATCGCCTGAAGTAACTGATCACCACGCTCGCCACCTTTGTATTCCGGATCAACCACAACACAAGCCAACTCACCCATTTTATCTTCAGCAAACGGGTACAGAGCAGCACCGCCGATCACCACGCCATCACGTTCGATGAGGGTAAACTGTTCAATTTCGTTTTCCAGCACTTCACGGGAACGACGCACCAAAGTGCCATCCTTCTCTAAAGGCTGGATCAGCTGCAGGACTGCACCAACATCTTCAATTGTTGCCTGACGCAACTGCTCATAGGATTCCTGCAAAACCATGGTACCGGCACCATCACGGGTAAACAGCTCGGCCAGCAAAGCCCCATCCTGTTTGTAACTCACCAGATGGCAACGCTTAACCCCTCCCCTGCACGCGGAAACCGCCGCTTCAAGGTTACGCGAAAGTTCGGTGTGAGCTTCTGAAGTGTCCTGCAACGAAGATAGATACTGAGCCACCAAACGCTCAGCTTTGCGCGCCAACAGTTCACTGCGCAACTCACTAGAGCTATCCATAACGCCTTTATCCGCACCAAATAGTATGAGCTTGTCAGCGTCCAGAGAAGTAGCCGCGCAGGTAGCCACATCTTCAACAGCCAAATTAAACAGCTCACCTGTGGGCGAATAACCCAGATGAGAGAGCAGAACAATATTGCCATCATCCAGTTGCTGTTTAATCGCATCACTATCTAAACGGCGTACTTCCCCGGTATGGGCCATATCCACACCATCAAGCACTCCCACGGGTTTAGCCGTAACGAAGTTACCGGATACCACTTTGATACGAGAACCCGCCATCGGCGTATTCGGCAAGCCAAGAGATAAACGGGATTCAATCTCCGCTCGAACGATAGCTGAAGCTTCAATAACACACGTCAGCGTATCCTGATCGGTCACCCGTAGATGGTGATGCAATTGCGAGCTAATCTGTTTCTGCTGCAAACGTTCACTGATCTGCGGACGTGATCCATGAACCAGAACCAGACGTACCCCCAGACTATTCAGTAGGGCGATATCATGCACGATGTTGGCAAAGTTTGGATCAGCAACGGCCTCCCCCCCCAGCATCAAGACAAAGGTATTTCCCCGATGTGCATTGATATAGGGAGAAGAGTGGCGAAACCAGTTAACGTATTGTTTTGTATCGTCGTTCACGGTATTTACAGGCAGTATTACTTCTTATATGGCTACTGTAGGCTTAATCTGATCAAAAGCCAAATACTGATTCGCAGAGCTTATTCACAGGCCACCTGTCACTGGGGTAGACTGATTGCCACCAAGCCACAAATAATAATGAAAGAGAACAATAAGATGGCCACGGAAGTAGAGCTTAAGTTAACCCTCAGCCCCCACTATGTGGAATCTCTGAAACTACACCCTTTTTTCCGTTCTGAGCAGATTAAAGAGCTGGGCTGCCAACAGCTGAAGAACACTTATTACGACACACCTGATCAGCTACTAACTCAACATCGTGTCGCACTGCGCATTCGAGAGAAAGGCGACAAACTAATCCAGACCCTAAAAAGCAGCGGCACTTCTGAAGCGGGACTGCATACTCGTCAGGAGTGGGAGTGGTTGCTGAAGAAGCCAGAGTTGGATTATGACCTTTTGCAAAAAGCGGAATGGCCTAAAGCGCTGCAAAATGAGAGCATTCAGGAACAGATTGAAGAGGTATTTACCACCGACTTCCAGAGAACCATATGGATTCTCGATACACTGGATAGTCAGGGTAATACCTTAAAAGCTGAGATCGCACTGGATCAAGGCTCTGTGCGCTATCTCGATCGAGAAGATCCTATCTGTGAACTAGAGATAGAACTCCTTGAAGGTGAAGGCACTGAACTGGTGAAATTCGCCATCGAACTAGCCCGCCGTATTCCACTCTACATCAGCGATATCAGCAAAGCTGAACGTGGTTACCGTTTGCACAATCCAGAAGCCTATAGCGTAATCCGATCACAACCAGAACTGGATAAGCAAGAAACACTTGAGAACATATTTGTACAGCTACTGGCCAACGAACTGAGTTTATGGCCACGCCTGTTTGAAGCCTGGCATTTCAACAGAGACTGGAACAACATCCATCAAGCATTGGAATCATTACGCAATATCGATGCTCTCTATGAAAGTTTCAGCGAGATTATCCCTGCAGAACCAGATGGAGTGATTAGCAAGCTGCTGATCAAACTGATTCGACAACTGAGAGATATGGATGCCTGGCGTCGTAGCGCCGAATTAACAGGTGCGGCCGATGAAGAATGGCATCAGAAACAAGCAGCTCGTGCAGCCGCACGTGTGGATGTCCTGCTGCAAACAGCTGAACCCGGAGTATTAGCTCTGCTTATATCGGAACAGCTTATCGAACGATCATGGCGCAAGCGCTGGAATGAACAACATCAACAGCAAGCCCAGCAACCCTTGCAACAAGCATGATCAAAATCACAGGTTGCTTAAGCAATCACTGATATGATTAAGAGGTCTGCCGTATACGAGCAAGTCATGCTTCGCAGACATCAAAAGGAAAAGTCATCAGGAGACAGCCTCTTTATGCTAACAGCGCAAACCGATCTACTACCAGAAGGCCTTCATTCGTTACTGCAACAGAACTGGGAGCAATTACTTCCTGTGATTGAACAGTTGCAGGAAGGACCAGATTCTCTGGCTGCGGATCTGACCCGAGTTGCTACAGGAAGTAACTTTGTTACCGAACAACTGAGTCGTAACCCGGATATGCTACCGGATCTGTTAAGTTCTGGTGATCTCTACTCCAATTATCAGGAAGGTCAGTATCAGACCAAGTTAAATAACCTGCTATCTGAAATAGAGACGGAAGAACAACTGCATAAAACCCTGCGTCAATTCAGGCAACGTGAACAGGTGCGCATAATCTGGCGTGACCTGACCCGAATGAATGATATGCGCACCACAACGCAGGAGTTGTCTTGGCTGGCTGATGCTTGCGTCGAACAAACAATGGATTGGCTACATGCGCAGGCGGCACAGCGCTGGGGCAACCCTATCGGACGCTACAGCAAAAAGCCGCAACGTATGGTTGTGCTGGGTATGGGCAAGCTTGGAGCCAACGAGCTAAACCTCTCCTCTGATATCGATCTGATCTATGTCTATCCGGAAAACGGTGAGACCGATGGCGAGAAAAAGAACCTTGAGAATCAGGAGTTCTTTATCCGTCTGGGCAAAAAGTTGATTCAGGCATTGGATAACTCCACTATCGATGGTTTTGTATTCCGTGTTGATATGCGCCTTCGTCCTTTTGGTTCAGCAGGACCTTTAGCGATCAGTTTCGATGCGATGGAAGGCTACTATCAGGAACATGGTCGTGAGTGGGAACGCTACGCCATGATTAAAGCCCGGGTAATGGCGGGTGATAAAGATGCCGGCCAGGAGTTGATGAGCATTCTGCGCCCGTTTGTTTATCGTAAATACATCGATTTCAGTGCCTTTGATTCTCTGCGCGAAATGAAGGACATGATTAGCCGCGAGGTTCGCCGCAAAGGGCTGAACAATAACGTCAAGCTGGGCTCCGGTGGTATCCGCGAAGTCGAGTTTATCGCTCAGGTATTCCAGTTATTGCGTGGGGGTCGAGATTCTCGCCTGCAGCAGAGAGAGCTTTGCAAAATTCTGCCGCTACTGCCTGATGCGGTAGGCATGCCACAACAA
This sequence comes from Neptuniibacter sp., assembly GCF_024231755.1. GTDB lineage: Bacteria > Pseudomonadota > Gammaproteobacteria > Pseudomonadales > Balneatricaceae > Neptuniibacter. Next base: position 2,853 of record NZ_JAAEQH010000317.1, on the reverse strand, counting down.
GCATCCGATGAATTGATGCAAGCATACAAATTCCTGCGTAACGCTGAGCACGCTATTCAAGCTGTAAACGATAAACAGACACAGGAACTACCTGATAGCGAAGAGGAACAACTACGCTTGGCCTTCAGTATGGGCTTTGATAACTGGCAGGCGTTTGCTGACCAGTTGGAAAGCTACCGAGAAGATGTTCGAAAACACTTCGCAGAGCTGATCGCTCCAACTGAGGAAGAGGCCAGCGATACTGAAAGCTGCTGCGATGAAACCTGGCTTTCCCTATGGAATGACGATTTGGACGATGAGCAAGCTCAACAATGCCTGAAAGAACAGGGCTTTGATGATGTAGAAGAGGCCTGGAAACAACTGTCAGATCTACGCAATTCTCGAACAGTTAAAATGCTGCAGCAGATTGCACAGGAACGTTTACTCGCAGTCTTACCAAAGCTCCTGCAGGAAGTATCCCAAACAGAGAATTCCAGCGAAACGCTGACGAGAGTTTTACAGCTGATTCAAGCGATCTTGCGCCGTTCCGCATACCTGGTTCTGCTGGCCGAAAACCCAACCGCACTGCAGCAGTTAGTAAAACTCTGCTCTGCATCCAACTGGTTCTCAGAGAAACTAGCGAAACAACCTATTCTTCTAGATGAACTGATCGATACCAGCTCGCTATACTCGCCACCTAATAAAGAACAGTTAAATAGCGAACTTCGTCAACAGCTGCTGCGCATCCCGGAAGAAGACACTGAACAGTTGATGGATGCTCTGCGCTATTTTAAGAGCGCCCATGCATTAAGAGTTGCTGCATCCGAGATTACCGGCGCCTTACCTTTGATGAAGGTAAGCGATTACCTGACCTGGACCGCGGAAGTGATTCTAGAAGCGGTAGTCGATATCGCTTGGCGCCTACTTACAGAGAAACACGGTTCACCACAGAAAACAGCCGGTGTTGCCTGTGATCCTGACTTTATCGTCATCGGTTATGGCAAGATGGGAGGTATTGAGCTCTCCTACGGTTCAGACCTGGATCTGGTGTTTATTCACGATTCTGATCCAAACCTGTTTACCGACGGTGATAAACAGATCGCCAACTCAGTATTCTTTACCCGACTAGGGCAAAAGATTATTCACATCCTGAATACATTCACCACTTCGGGACAGCTGTACGAAGTAGATATGCGTCTACGTCCATCAGGCAACTCTGGCCTACTGGTAAGCTCTCTGAAATCATTCCTTGATTATCAGCAGAAAGAGGCCTGGACCTGGGAACATCAGGCTCTTGTTCGTGCCCGTTTTATTGCCGGGGACATGCAGCTTAAAGATGGATTTGAGCAGGTCCGTGCTGAAATACTGGGACAACAGCGTGATGAAAAAACACTGCTTGAAGAAGTAGCCGAGATGCGAGAAAAGATGCGTTCACATCTGGGCAGCAAAAATACTGAGAACGAAGAAAATCCAGTATTCCACCTTAAGCATGATCGTGGTGGCATCGTAGATATTGAGTTCATAGTGCAGTTCCTGGTGCTTAACTATGCGCATCAATACCCAGATCTGTACGAATTCACAGACAACATCCGCATTCTTGATGCGGCTGAGAAAAATGCTCTTCTCTCCGCAGAGGAAGCTGAAACTTTACGAGAGGCTTATAAAGATTTCCGCTCAGTCGGACACCGCCAGACTTTGCAGGATCGCTCCAATACGATCTCTGATTCAGAAATGGTAGAAAGCCGAAGTGCTGTTGCAGCCATCTGGAACAAACTAATGGAAGGCTAACAGATAACAGACACAAAAAAGGCAGCTTGATAGCTGCCTTTTTTTATTTAAAAATCCAGGGTAATTTAAACGTCGGTCAACCAACCATGTTTATCTTCCGCACGCCCCCACTGGATATCATTCAGAGCCTTACGTAGTTTCAGAGTTGTCTCACCGATACCACCATTACCAACCTGATACTCCTCACCGTGGTAAACCATAGTGCCTACCGGTGCCAGAACCGCAGCGGTTCCAGACAGAGCAGCTTCGCAACCAGGCTTGGCAATACGTCCCAGCATCTCTTCAACAGGCAAAGTTCTCTCAGATACTTTCATGCCCAGATCTGCTGCAATAGTGAGAACAGAATCACGGGTTACCCCATGTAGGAAGCTTTCATCCAGATCACGGGTGATAACTTCATCACCATCAATCAACAGAAAGTTTGCCGCCCCGGTCTCCTGAATATCACCGTTCGGGCAGAACAGAACCTGATCGACATTATGCTCGGCCTTCGCTTTCATGGTTGGCAACAGAGCACTCGCGTAGTTACCACCACTCTTAATCATGCCGTTATGTGGCGCACAGCGCACGCCATTGTCTTCAACAAGAAGACGCAGGGCACGATCACCACCTGCAAAATAATCACCTACCGGAGATAGTAGTACGTAGAAACATGCAGTATCTGATGGAGCCGCGGCTTTACCGATTGCTGGCTCTGTTCCAAAGAGCGTTGGGCGGATATACATGGACCCCGGAGGAGCCGGCACATCCGATTCAAAGCGTTTAACGGTATCCAGAATCATCTTAGTGACAAATTCTTCGTCCAGCTCTGGCAAAGCCAAAAGACGAGCACTCTGCGCCATACGGGATACGTTACGATCAATTCGGAAAACTTTGATAGAGCCATCTTCATGACGGAAAGCCTTAAGGCCTTCAAAACATGTGCTGGAATAGTGCAGTACATGTGCACCTGGGTGCATCTGAATACTGTCACTAGGGACCATCTCAGGCGCACTCCAGCTAGAACCGTCAAACCAAGTGATTGACATTTCAGGCATAAAAACGGAGCCAAAAGCTGTAGCCATGAGACCTTCCTTAAAAAAATTA
>NZ_JAAEQH010000316.1 GCF_024231755.1 Neptuniibacter sp. | reverse complement strand
TTCCGTCGTGGTTATGCAGCAACCAAGCATGTAATGAATCAGGAAAATAGCTACAACCGTTTTGCTGTGGGCAGTTTAAAAACGCTCGCCGATCGCGAAAACTCAAAGGTTCGCGACGAACTGATTAAATTCTACGAGCAGTACTACTCAGCCAATCTGATGTCACTTGTGGTACTGGGTAAGGAGAGCCTGCCAGAGCTTAAGCAAATGGTGCAGGAAAAATTCAGTGCGGTAAAAAACAGCAACGCTAAGCCATTCCATGCCGAAGCCCCGCTGTTCCGAAAAGATCGACTTCCACAGCAGGTAGTTATTGAGCCGGTCAAAGATATCCGTTCGCTGTCTCTGACTTTCCCTATCCCAGGATTCCGCAGCCAATGGCAGAAGAAACCACTCTATTACATTAGCAACTTGGTAGGTTACGAAGGCAAAGGTAGCCTGTTGTCACTATTAAAAGAAAAAGGCTGGGCTACTTCACTTTCCGCTTCCCCTGGGCATAACTTGAACAATCAGGGTAGTTTTATGGTGAACATCCGTCTTACTGAAGAGGGAATGGATAACTATTTGGCCGTCACTCAGAACGTTTTTCAATACATTGAGCTAATGAAAAAGCAGGGTTTAAATGAAGATCTGTTTACTGAAGAGAAACAGCTGAGCGCTATTCAATTCCGTTTCCAGGAGCAATCGGAACCGATCCACTTAGTGAGCGCTCTTGCCAGCCAGATGCAGCACCTCCCTACCGAACAGGTTATTTCCTCTAACTACACCTTTACTGAATTTGATAAAGGCCTTATCAACAGCTATCTGGCAGAGATCAAACCTGAAAACCTATTTCTGAATATTAAAGCTAAAAACCTGGGAACTGATCAGGTCGAACCTTATTACAAAGCGCCTTTCAGTGTACGAGGATTTACCGAACAAGAACTGAGTGGGCTACAGGTTAAGCAGATTGATCCTAAACTGACAATCAGAGCGCCAAACCCTTATATTGCTAAAGACCTGAATATCCTAAGCAGTGATGATGGGAAAAAACCCACTCTGATAAACTCAAAAGATGGATTCAGCCTCTGGTATCAGCAAGACACCGAATTTAACGTTCCTCGCGGTAACTTTTACTTCACAGTACAAAGCCCGCTTGCCAATCAAGATGCCAAACATTGGGTACTCAACTCACTCTTTACCGAGATGGTGCAGGAGCAGCTAAACGAGACCTTATACGATGCCTATCTTGCTGGTATGGGTACAAATATCTACTCACATATGAAGGGCTATAGTGTCCGTTTATCCGGATATAACGACAAACTACACGTGCTCTTACAGCAGGTAGTCGACGCCCTAAAAGCACCCGAATTTGATAAAAAGCGTTTCGCTATCCTCAAACAGCGCTTCACCGAAAAGCTGAAAAATGGATTTAACGACAAACCTTATAATCAAACGACTGGACGCATGTATGAGCTACTGATGTCCCAGGCAGATAAACGCAGTCAGTTGGATGCAATTGAAAATATCACCCTTGACGACCTGCAACAGTTTTCAATCCAGCTTCTCAAAGCTCCTGCTATAAAGGCCCTGGCTCACGGTAATCTTACTGAAGAATACACACGGAACATGGGAGATCTCGTAAGCAAAGCACTGCTAACGGATAAAACTACTGCAACCCCAGCCATTACAGTCACGCAGTTACCCCTCGATACTCCACTCACCGAAACACTGGATATCGAACACAACGATGCCGCGATCTCGGTTCTGCTGCAGGGAGAGAACAACTCAGCAAAAGCACGAGCTGAGTTATCAGTGCTTTCAGAAATACTTGCCTCTCCCTTCTACAACCAGATGAGAACAGAAAAGCAACTCGGCTATATTGTATTTGCGACGCCACTCCAGATGAACAAAACCCCAGGACTAGGCTTTATTATTCAATCGCCTAATACTGATGCAGTGACTCTGGAACAAAATATCAACCAGTTCCTTCAAGAGTGGCAAAGCAACCTAGATGAATTCGACGTTGATTCACTTAACCGTTTTAAAGCGAGTGTTCTCTCCCGTATAACCAAGAAAGACAATAAACTCAGTAGCCGCACCAAACGCTACTGGCGTGAACTAGATTGGGGAGAACTGAGTTTCGATACCCGTGAACAGCTCGCTGAAGCTGTGCAGAAGGTTAGCATTCAGGATCTGCAACTAAACTATAAACAGCTGCAGCAGCGTCGCTTAACTGTGCGCAGTTTTGGCACAAAGTTAAGTTCAAACAATACTCTTAAAATCACTAACGCCAAGAGCTACCTGAAAGGCAATAAACCAATCGTTCCTGACGTATAAAGTCAAAGGGCCAGATTAAATCCTGACCTAGAACAGTAGGTCAGGAATGTGCCATTAGCGGACATCACTATCATTGATTAGTCAGTTCGATTAGGTCATAGTTTTTTGGAATTATGTCTGATTGCTGAAAGGAATCTAATTATGAGAAAGGGACTTTCCACTCTCTTTGTATCTCTTATGCTGCTTCAAAGTAGCACTGTAGCTTTTAGTGCTAGCGAACCCCCTATTAGCATCATATTGATATTTGAAAAGACTGGGCTCAACACCATGGTCGACCATGCTGCAGAAAATGCAGCTATTGCATTTGCTTCGGATTATAAAAAAGGCTTTGATAAGAGGTTTGATTTAGACCTCCCTCAAGAGTACGTAGAGTACGCTGCTAATTGTTACTACTCTGATCTAAGTTGGAATAACTACAAGGTTTTCTTAGATGACGTTTACAGTAAAAACCTTAGCAAAGAAGACTTTTTGCAGTTAAAAAGACATTACCTTGAAGAAGGTAAAGGGCTTGATGAATTTCCGAGTGGTATTGATAAAGACAACGCTAATCGATTGAGAGCAGATGTTATACAGCACATGTTAGATAGTAAAAGGAAATGCTTTAGGGAATTGAAGGAAGTTGTTCGGCCTTATTTTATTCGTGCTAAAAATATACAGTTAAATTAAAAATCACTTCAATTCTTTTAGTTGGGTTATTGGCAGAATGTGTCGGTAGACAACTCTGAGCAGCTCTGGAATGGCCCTTGAGGTCAACTCAGAATAAACTCCGACTGTTACGCCATAGCAAGAACATATCTAGTAACAATCACGGCTTAACAATCGCACGTCCTTTATTAGCCGCTTCACCCTGCTTTAACGCCTGCTGCTTTTCTTGAGCCTTCTCAATTGCCTTGTAGTAAACAGAATCCTGCTCTTCGGGTTTCTCGAGCTGTTCACAACCTTCACCTAGAATAAAGCAGCGAGCTTTGATCTCATCCTCTCCAATCTGCACAAAGATTTTATCTTCACCTTTGAGTGGTGGGCGCTTTGGTTGGCCAACAGGCACTTCACGCACTTTAGGTTCTACGAAAGGAATAACAACTGGCTCGGGCAGATTATCCGGTAGCTCTTTTGGCTTCACTTCGGTCATTCTTTCTTTATCAAATGTGCCACGACGCCAGTCTTTATAAGCTGTTTCACCATCAACCGTACCGTACAGATAACCTTTTACCGCCGTAACCTCATATTGGATCGGTTCTTCAAGCTGCTCCTCCGCCATAGCGAAAGCTACAACAAGTGTCAGCGGTAAAATCATCCATTTAGCATGTTTCTTCAAATGACTCATCCATCGGATAGATTGCTTCGGCATAAACAGCCAGTTCTTCCAGTATATGACGTTTATTATCGTCCATATCCGGTTGGCTATAGAGCTCGTTGAGGCGTTCATAAAAACGCTCCATAGTCAGATGACCGCCTTCACCCTGTAAAAGTTTACTTTGGCGATACTCTTCCCAACGCATCTGCTCCTCATGACTAAGAATATTAGGGCAGTTCCGGGCTTTATAACGCAGCAACATCTCCTCCAGACGATTATCCTGGAATGGCAGGTCAAGCTCTGCCAGTTGCTCTGGGTTGGATTGGCGCACCTGATCTATAGCTTGTTTATCGGCGGGAGAGAAGAAACCTCCACTATAGAGCATCTGATCCGGGTCACTATCCGCCTCAAATGGGTTCTCACTATAGATTTCTGACAGTTTCTCTCTTAGCCCCGTAAAGCTTCGCAACATCTTCAGATGGGTTCGGCAGACATCACCATCTATCTGCAGCTTTTTCGCTTCTTCGGTATTTAACATGCCAGCGGGGGCGATGATCGGACACTTATTAATGTGCACCTGCTTCAGAGCGATACGCGGATCATCTTCTGCCAATTCATCGTGACGGGTATAGAGAAGGCGACGCAGCTCTTCAACCGGCAAATTCATTAAAGGTTCCGGGTTATGACGAAGATCCCAGACAATCACACCATTCTTATTAACCGGATGAGTGCTTAAAGGGGCCACCACTGCCGCGTTGCCCTGATCTACCGGATAACGGGACGATATATGCAATACTGGCTTGTTACTGATCGGATCAAGCAAGTTCTGAATCGCCTGCTTGGAGCGGTTATTTAAAACATATTCGAATAGTTTTGGTTGTTTCTCACGAACCAGCTTTGCCATTTCAATCGTTGCATAAACATCTGATAGGGCATCGTGGGCATGGCCATGGTCAATGCCGTTTGCAACAGTCAGGTCTTCAAGACGAAGACTTGGAGAACCATCTTCATAAGTCGGCCAGCTAATTCCTTCAGGCCGTAGTGCGCGAGTCAGGCGCAACATATCGATGATGTCCCACCGCGAGCAGTTATTCTGCCATTCACGAGCATAGGGATCGTAGAAGTTACGATACAAACCGTAGCGGGTAACTTCATCATCAAAGCGAATACTGTTGTAACCCACTCCGCAGGTTCCTGGCCGGGCAAGCTGTTCATGGATTTGGGCAAAGAAATACGCTTCGCATACGCCCTCTTCCATCGCTTTCTGAGGAGTAATCCCGGTAATCAGACAGGCTTCAGGATGCGGCAGCTGATCCTCGCTTGGTTTACAGTAAACCATAACTGGATCTTCAATAATGTTTAACTGTTCATCGGTTCGAATTCCGGCAAATTGAACCGGCCAATCCCGTTTCGGATCAGCACCGAAGGTTTCATAGTCATGCCAAAAAAAAGTAAGTGGGGCCTTAGCCATAAAGTATCCTTGCCAACCGATAAAACTGCTAGATAAACTGGGGTTATAGCTGCCCATTCCACAAACAGGCAGATATGCTCAGATTAACATTTCAATGTTAAGGGTTCATCTTATGTCACAAGATATGGAAGTGATTAACAAAGCATGCCCATGCGGTTCTGGAAAACCGTTCACCTATTGTTGCGAACCTATTGTACAGGGCCAAAAATCCGCACCCACAGCTGAAGCCCTGATGCGCTCTCGCTATACGGCCTTTGCCTTAGGAGCAATAGACTACCTTATCGATACTACCGCACCGGAAAATCGTCGTGATGACGATGCAGAGCTTTTGGCTGACCAAGTTAAATATACCAACTGGACAGGCCTCAAGATCCTGAGTAAAGATCAAGGTGGTCGATCAGATGAATCGGGCATGGTTGAGTTTGAAGCCGACTTCGAAACTGAAGACCAGAGTGGAACTCTGTATGAAAAATCAAATTTCCGCCGTGATCAGGGTAGTTGGCTGTATGTTGATGGCGAAGTTGAGGTTAGAACCTGATAAAACAATAAGTTAGATATAGCTTCACATAGGAATCGGGTGAACTACCAACAAAGTTCACCTTTCCTGTTTTACGTCCAATAGTCTGACTTCCTTTCTCTAGTGTACTTTCTTACAAAGTCAACACTGATCCTGAAGTAATTCTGCGTTAGAATACTGCGGCTGAGCGTTCCATCTTATACGCGCTCACCAGAAATATATTCAGGTACTTATGTTAGCAAGATTTTTCAAACCCAAGTGGCAGCACCCAAAGCCAGAAAAACGCGCCAAAGCAGTCTCAAAACTTCGCGCATCTGATGCCAAGGCTCAAGCGATCCTTTCTCAACTGGCACTAGAAGACGTCGAAGATCAGGTACGCCTCGCTGCGACCGAAAAGCTGACCAACCTGGACCTGCTGATCAAAATCAGTAAGAAAGATCCTGCAGAAAGTATTCGTTTGCTGGCTTTGCATAACATCAGCCAGATTCTTCTGAGTAATCCTCCACCATCCCTAGAAGAGAAGCTGACCGCGCTAAAATCTCTTTCCGAAAGCGACCTTCTGACACACCTTGCTCTTAACAGCAGTGATAAAGAGTTACGCGAGCAGGCAATCTCTCAACTGAATGACAATCTGTCCCTGCTAACGATTGCAGAGAAAAGCCAGAGAGCATCCGTACGAGTTTTAGCCGCTGAACGTATGAGCTGCCCGGATGTTCTGGAACAGTTGCAGAAATCATCCCGCAACAAAGATAAAGGGGTGTTTAAAGTCACCCGCGATAAACTGCAGCAGTTCAAAGAGCAGGAAAAAGAACAAGCACTGATTCAAAACCAGATTGAGCAACTACTTGCTTCAATTGCACAACACAGTACAACTGACTTTTTCCCACTATATAGCGCTAAACTGTCAGCCCTGGTAAATGATTGGGAAAAACTTAAGCCCAATGCGAACAATGATCAGAAACTTCTCTTCTCAGAACATCACATAAAATGTGAAGCGATCGTTAAAGCTCAAGAGGCGAAACTGGCTGCTGCAGAGGAAAAAGCAGCTCAACAGGCAGCATCCATTGCTGAAAAAGACCAAGCTATTGCTTCTCTTAGTGAGCTCCAAAGCTCAATCTCTGAATTAAATCCCGATGCTGAAAGCCTGCAACAGCTGAAGTCACAAGTTAATAAGCTTAGTGAGCAATGGTCCAGCCTGCAGCAGCATGCAGAGAAAACCGAACGCAATAACTTCGACAGAATAAAATCTCAGGTCAGCAATATCGTCAATTGCTGTGAGCTTTATCTGAATTCAACCGATCAGATCAACAAGAAGAGCACGCAACTTAAAACGTTACTTGCTGATCAGAAGGATGTTGCTAATGCGCACCGTTCTGGCAAGCAGTTACTCAACAAAATAAGTTGGCCAAAGTTACTCAACAAGCCCGAAGAGCTGTGTCGCCTCGAAGACTTACTGGCGCAGGCAGAGGAAACACTGAGCCGTCAGAATCATCAATCACAACAGCTTCAGTCTGAACTAAACTCACTGCTCGATACTCTAAAGACCTCAATTCAACAGGGTGAGATCAAATCAGCAGACAAACAGATCAAAAAAGCAGAGCAACTCAGCAAACGTCTTAACGGCGATCTACCTGCTGATCTCGAGCAACGCATCAAATCACTAAGCTCTGAGCTACAGGAGATCCGTGACTGGCAGTCATATGCAGTCACGCCTAAGAAGGAAGCGCTCTGTGTAACCATGGAAAGCCTGATTGAATCTGATTTACCTATTCAGGAAAGAGCCAATCAGATCCGCAAGGTTCAGAAAGAGTGGAAAGAGCTGGATGCCACAGATAGCAATCACTCTCAGAAGCTTTGGAATCGTTTTAAAACTGCTTCCGATCAAGCCTATGCGCCATGCGATCAGCACTTTTCAGAGCAAAAAGCTCTGCGGAAAAACAACTTAAAGCAGCGGGAGCAGCTTTGTCAGGAGCTGTCGGAACGCTGTCAGCAAACATCCGACGAAATCACTGACTGGAAGAGCTACACAGAAGAACTACATCATTTCAAACAACAGTGGCGTTCATTTTCTCCGGTTGATCGCGCCCCTGGTAAAAAACTCCAGGTCACGTTTGATAAGCTTATCGCCCAGCTGGAAGTACCTCTGAAAGACCACAGGGATGATAACGCGCGGATAAAGCAGCAACTTGTTGAAAAAAGCCAGTCTCTGCTCAATGCAGAAGACATGTATCAGGCTACAGAACAGATCAAAGAGCTTCAGAAAGAGTGGAAAGCAACGGGGCAGGCTCCGAGAAACCAAGAGCGTAAGCTATGGGGTCAGTTTAGGGATAACTGCAACCAAGTCTTTGAGACCTACTTTGCCAATAGATCTAGCAACACCGATTCACTACAGGCTTTAAACAGCATCTGCGATGAACTTGAACAAAAGCTTGAGTCTGCCACCCGTATAGATGCTATCGAAAAACGCCTGGATCAGGCGCACAAGCTACTGGGTCAGCAAAACAGCAGCAACAAATCACAGGAACTTGAGCAACGTCTGGATAAAATCAGCTACTTTATTCAGCAACAGAAACATGAACTGCTTAAGTTTGAGTCGGAACCATACACCTCAGTTCTCCGTAAAGCATCTTTATGTGAGCAACTTGAACAAGCTATTCTCTCTTCCGAAAATAGTGAGACTGTTACCGCTATCTGCGATGCTTGGAATACTGAAGCCTCAGCAAAATCAGCACTAGATGATGAAATCGCTTCACGTTTCCAGACCTTACTCCGACTTACAGAAAAGCCGGATGAGATTGAAAACATCATTCACGAGCAAGAACAACTGCTACGCCAACTATGCATACGCTTAGAAATTGCTTCCTCGGTTCCTTCCCCTCCGGAGGACCAGGCTATTCGTATGGAATACCAGATGGAACGGTTACAGCAGGCCCTTGACCGCCAGGAGCAGGCATTTGATCTAGGTGAGATCAAAAACCTGGAATACGAATGGATGTGTGTCCCGTTTGCGGACCAGTATGAAGAACTACATGACCGTTTTGAGCAACAGTTAAAACAGATTTTCTGACCGAAGCAGTTGAAGAGAACTCAATCGCGTACTCTTAAGCTTCTAGTCAGGGTTCGATAAGATATACTTACGACCAATGAAGGGAAACTCACACAGGTACCAATAATGCTTCGTAATTTTTTTGTTACTATCCTTGCTGTAGTTATTAGTAGTACAGCTATTGCTGATGAAAACAGTCTGCTAGTACAGAAGTATCTGAACTCATTTGCCAGCCGGGATGCTGCTGGAATTTTTCAACTGATCAACTGGGAAGGTGTAGATAAACAATCCCGCGCCTCCTTGCAGAAATATATCAAGTCCGGTTTTAAAGGCCGCCAGATCCGCCGTATATACATCGAACCGGTAGCAGAAGGAACAGACCCTTCTTATGTTCAGGATGGGAAAACATACGAGCTGAACCTTAAACCAACGGGTCAACTGAATATTGTTTATATCAGCAATAAGGGTAAGCGCTCTTCTACTCAACTATTCGTTGGTCAGCATAATGGTGAGTTGATGATTGGTAGCGCAGTTGTTGCTCCAGAATCACTGGCCTGCGGTAATCCAGAAAGTAAAAACAAATCCTGCTAAAGCCACCTTAAAAGCAGCCTTTTAAGTAGCTTTTCAGATAACGATAAGATTCCACAAAAAAGCCCCCGCTAGCATAGCGGGGGCTTTTAGTTTAAATGAAAATAATTCTATTGCTCGGCTAAAGAATCCAGATAGAATCAAAAGTTCCCAAAAATACCGGAACTCTAATGGCCGAAATAATCATTCTCGCAATCAGTATCCCACTGCTAATACTATGGATCTTCAGCCTGCGAAAACCAGAAAATCTCGAAGAATAAACCGCACTTTTTTACTTGCGGTTAAGGAATTACTTAGACAGCTCTTCGAATAGCTCAACAAACTGCAGCGTCAACTTATGCTTAGGCGCCATATGGATCAGCGGGCAAGTATCGTCATGGGACTCTTTCATCTTCACTGACGCAGATATTTTTGTCTCCAGTACCGGCAGATCATCATCCAACAACTCACCCACAATACGCTTCGGCAAGCTTGCTCTTGGCTGATACTGGTTTACCACAATCCCCTCAACTTCCAGCTTGTCGTTATGATCCTCTCGAGTTTCATGCACATTCCCCAATAGGCTATACAAAGCCTGACGAGCGAACTCATCGCAATCAAATGGAATCAGGCAACGCTCAGAAGCGACTAGAGCAGAAAGCGTATAGAAGTTAAACGCAGGCGGGGTATCAATATAAACCGCATCGTAGGATTCCGATAGTTTATCCAGAGCATCACGAAGCTTATAAATCTTATGTTTTGATTCTAGCTTCGACTGCAAGTCACCAAGATCCGAGTTAGCAGGCATCAGATGAAGATTTTCATACTGGGTCTCATGCACGAAATATTCTGGACCATTTGGCTTCAACTGAAACGTTAGCGTTTGCTCGAAAAAGTCACGAATATCAGGCTGAACGTCCATGTAATCTTCACCCAATAGGTAGTGGCTGGAATTACACTGCGGGTCAAGATCAATCACCAGTGTTCGTATTCCCCGTGCTGCACTGATAGCCGCCAGATTCACTGCAATACTGGACTTACCAACACCACCCTTTTGGTTAAATACAACACGTCTGATCATCGCCATATTCCTTCATTTTTCGGAAGATTGAAAAATCTCTATATTGCAATGCAATATCCATAATTTAGAGGCTAACGTCAACAATCTTGTCGGGAATAAGCGAAAACTATGGCTAAAATCATAAAATTAGCGATAAGAGACATAAGCATAGGCAAAAAGTTCATCTTCAGTTCAGTCATGGACGGGATAATGAAGGGAAATTCGCCTAATTTCTG
>NZ_JAAEQH010000315.1 GCF_024231755.1 Neptuniibacter sp. | reverse complement strand
TTTTTACACTGCTATGAGCAAGCGAGCCTGCAATTTACTTACTCGTCGTCGTCAGTTGGTTCCGCTTCTTCTTCGTCTCGATGATCGGATTCGGCGACGCGATTGCGATCTTCGGCGGCACGGATGCGGTTTTCGGCGAGGCGAACTCTGTCTTCGGCGGCACGAGCTCGGTCTTCGGCGGCACGAGTGCGGTTTTCGGCGGCGCGAATGCGGTCTTCCGCTTCCTCCTCTTCCGTTTCTCTAAATTAGGCACGCATGTAGGCACTATGTATATCTGTAAGCTTTTGCGTTCACGTACGATCTGTCGCCATCTGCGATTAGCTGACGCAAGTCCTCAGGCTCAGCCCTTCTTCTTCGTCTCAGCATGATCACCGCGACTGCAACCGCGATCACGATCAGCACGCCGACTACTCTGAAAACAGGCATTGTTAGAAATTGGTTTGATGAATCCCTTACTGTCACCTACACAACGCTAATCAGTATCGGTTGGTTTGAAGCACTGTACGGAGGTGATGATGGTGATGGTGGTGGTGATGGTGATGGTGCTGTGACGGGGCAGTTGCAGGTACCGATCTGTTCGACGCTCGGACTGTCGCAGAAGCAATTGTGGCAGCTTTTCGATTCGACGTAGACCTGCTCGAGTCTTGGCAGAATATCCTAAATTGTAGCATAAATACCAGTAATGTGCTTTGTAGTTACCGACAATAAGCATTGTAAGTGTAAACACCCTGTATTTCTGCTAACCTTAACATGAGCAACGCAGATTTCGCTGCTCCACACGAGCGTTTCGGCGCTTTCCAGGCAGCGGACCGATTTCAATGAGATCGTATCTGCGGTCCGTTTGCAGACAATAACAGGGCTTTTCTTGCAATAGCAAGCCTAAATATTATCTGCGACTAGACTCATGCTTCACAGCAGGCTTATCGTTTTGAAGCCCTTACGCGGATCCGAACCGAACCGAGCCGAACCGAGCCGAGCCGAGCCGTGTCGATCTGATGCGAAGCGATGCGATGCGGTGCGATGCGAGGAGAGGCGGATTTCGTTTCATTCGTATCCGATTTCCCGAGAGTGCGCGCCGCCGCCTGAAAACCATGTAGGTACCAAACTATAGGTAGTGTGAGCTGGACAGATAGGTAGGTAGTCTAGAGAGTTTGAGAAATGTGGCGGTATTGTGTCTAAAATAGCCTAAACAGGTAAATATTTCTAACCTGGTTATTGCAATAGCCGATTGTTAAAGCGATGAGAATCCCTATCACAGAGGAGTTGTTGAGCATTTTTAATTGAAGAGCTATTCACAAAAGCTTATCTAGACAGACGAAAGAACCCGTATCAGAAGAATAAGAATAGAAAAAACGGGGAGATAATCGGCGGGAATTTACCGGAAGTAGACAATGCAGGCATCAGGGAAACAACAACAACAATAGGCAGCGCAGATTTCGGGGCGGTGTTTCAAATTTCAAACTACTACAGTAGTCGATTGTGTGTGAGCACATCGGATTTGATTTATTTGATTTAAGCGGAGCTGTAATTTTGAAATCAATAATTTGATTTTAATATTGGCCTGCAGAACTGTAATTTTGAAATCGATAATTTGATTTTAATATTGGCCTGGCAGCGATATAGGCAGCGATCAAAAAGTTCGCAAAGAGGCAATGATTACTACTAAAGCCGCTACTTTATGTGGTCGTGATCGCAAATTATATCTATGGGGATTAGTAGGCATTCGTTCAGTAATCGATTCATCAATAAGAGGTTCAGGTTTACGTATCTGTTGTTTGTCATCAAACTGGTTATCAATCATTTGTTGCCTAGTCTCAGGGAGTTGCTCATCTGGTTCTTCTACTTCAGGTAGACGTAGAGACGGTAGACTATAGGTAGTTTTGTTGTCAGGAGGGCCTGGTTTTACTTGATCAATGTTCACAAGTTTGATTTTTGCATTAGAGTTATTGCAAGGTTTGACTAATAAGTTAGGATAATGGCATTCAATCACTC
>NZ_JAAEQH010000314.1 GCF_024231755.1 Neptuniibacter sp. | reverse complement strand
TCAAGGGCTTGAGCGGAAGGGTATTGTGGCTGTTGAGCTATTGGTTTTTCTCTCCAGCTTGAAGGTGTCCAGATTGTTGGAGTCATTTGTATATCCCTACCAATACACATGTATTGGTTACTATAATCTTTGTGATTGAAGTACTAAAAAGTGGTCTTGCTGAACTGGGAAATACCGGCCTGTCAATTTTGTGCAGACAGCACAAAACCCACAGACCTAGATAAAGTAGGACTGAGTATATTTAGCAATTGAAACAGCTAGCTGTTGTTGTGAGCTAGGCTGTTTGATTGAATGTAGAAATATCTTTTCCACTGTTTGCTGTTACAACTTGTATCAGAAAAATTAAATCAGGCGGTTTTAATGCCGGTCAGATTACTGAAGGATACATCTTTTGCAGTGTTAAGGAAATCCACCATAAACTCTGCTTCGCTTTGGTCTTCGCGGATTGCTGCATAAAGTGTACACCATACACCTTTCTCTCCCAGTGGCTTAGACGCTATGTAGTCTCGTTGGATATATTCGTGTAGTGCCCAGTTTGGTAGAGCTGCAACCCCTCTGCCGCTGGCTACGAGCTGTAGCATCATTACTGTGAGTTCTGCTGTTCGGATTGTTGCGGGTTCCACATCTGCTTCATCAAGGAAATGATTGAAAATATCCAGTCGCTGGTGTTCTACAGGGTAGGTGATCAGGGTTTCATGGATAAGATCTTCCGGGTGGATGAAGCGGCGAGCCATCAGTCGGTGTTGTTTGCTGATTGCTAGGCGTGATTCGTAAGTAAATAGTGGAATGTACGCTATGCCGTTGCGTGGCTCTGGATCAGAGGTGATAACAAGGTCGAGATCACCACGTGCTAGAGCGGGTAGTGGCTGGAAGCTGAAGCCGCTAGATAGGTCTAGTTCTACTTCAGGCCAGTGCTGACGGAAATGGTCAATGGTTGGCATCAACCAATCAAAGCAGCTATGGCATTCGATACATAGATTAAGCCTTCCTGCTTCGCCGCCAGCGAGTCGAGCGATGTCCCGTTCCGTGTTGCGAATCATCGGTAAGATCTCGTCAGCGAGAGTTAGGAGGCGCTGTCCTGCGCTGGTGAAGCAGATCGGTTTAGTTTTGCGGATGAACAGAGAGCAATTGAGCCGGTCTTCCAGATCTTTGATCTGGTGGGAGAGGGCGGATTGCGTCAGATGGACTCGTTCAGCAGCTTCTACGAGGCTTCCTGCATCGCGCAATGCTGATAGGGTTTTTAGGTGGCGCAGCTCAATCATCCAAATCTCTCCAGTCGGACGCTATCAAATATAAGCAGTATAGTACGGTCCAGCTAGAAGAGAAGGCAATGGGAGAATTCCCTGTAATAAGAATTTGGGGTGGGAATTTAAGGCGCCGAAGCCTTTGGCTGTTTCTGGGGTGTGGGGACAGGTTTAAACCTGTCCCCTGATCTCTTTAATAAGCTCTGAGAATAGTTATTTAGCTAACAGAAATTCTAGCAGGGCTTTTTGAGCATGAAGACGGTTTTCCGCTTCGTCGTAAACAACAGAGCGGGGGTCATCCAGCATGTCTTCACTTACCTCTTCGCCGCGGTGGGCTGGCAGGCAGTGCATGAAGATTGCGTCTTTATTTGCTTTATCCATCAGTTCAGGTGATACCTGGAATCCTGCGAATTTAGCTTCACGCTCTTTTTGTTCCTCTTCCTGACCCATGGAGGCCCAGACATCGGTAACAATAAGATCACTTCCAGTAACAGCCTCTTCAGGAGAGCGAGTAATGAAAACGCGTTCTTTGTTAGCTTCAACCAGGGCTGGGTCTGGATCGAAGCCTTCAGGGCAAGCAATATTTAGTTTGAAATCAAACTGACGGGCTGCATTGATGTAGGAGTGGCACATGTTGTTACCATCTCCAATCCATGTCGCTGTTTTGCCCTGAATATCGCCACGGTGCTCAAAGTAAGTCTGCATATCAGCTAGCAGTTGGCATGGGTGATACTCATCGGTTAGTGCATTAATCACTGGTACTGATGAGTTTGCCGAAAATTCTTCAACCAGGGCATGGCTGAATGTGCGGATCATTACAACATCAACCATGCTGGAGATTACTTTTGCGCTGTCGCTGATTGGCTCGCCACGGCCTAGCTGGGTGTCGCGAGGAGACAGGAACATTGCATGACCGCCAAACTGTGCCATGCCTGCTTCAAAAGATACGCGGGTGCGGGTCGAAGATTTTTCAAAAATCATCGCCATTACCTGATTCTTCAGGGGCTCGTAGATCTCGCCACGGTTGCGAATCGCCTTAAGCTCGCTGGCACGTTTGACCAGAGTGCGTAACTCGTCCGAAGTAAGATCCAGTAGTGTTAAAAAATGTCTTGTGCTCATTGTGCTCTACGATCGTTGCTTGGGCTTACAGAATCGCTCGCTGGTGAACGTTCATCGGCTGCATATACGCGGATAATCTGGGAAAGTGTTTTAACCAGAAGTTCAGCTTCCTCATCAGTCATAGTCAGAGGAGGTAGCATACGAACAACTTTGCCACCGCCTGTAACATTCAGAAGAATGCCTTTAACTTTTGCGAGAACTGCTAGTTCGGTTCCTGCTTCAGTCAGTTCGATAGCAATCAGCATGCCTTTGTTACGCACTTCTTTGACGTATCCAGCGTGCTGCAATTCATTGCGGAAACCATTGGCAATCTTATCGCCCAGCTCTGCAGAGCGTTCGCATAGATTCTCATCAAGAATGGTGTTGACTACCGCTAGCGCTGCTGCACACGAAAGCGGGTTGCCTCCATATGTTGAGCCGTGTGTGCCTGCGGTCAAGATTGTTGCGGCTGTGCCGCGAGCAAGGCAGGCACCAATTGGTACGCCGTTCCCCAGTCCTTTTGCAGTGGTTACTACATCAGGCAGGATATCGTTATGCTGGTACGCAAAGTATTTACCTGAACGTCCATTGCCACTCTGAACTTCGTCCAGCATCAGTAGCCATTCATTTTGATCGCAGATGTCACGCAGTTGATTTAGATAGTCATCCGCAGGAATCTGGATGCCAGATTCGCCTTGAATCGGCTCAACCAGGATTGCTACAACATTAGGGTTGTTCTCTGCGATCTTTTTGATCGCTTCAACATCGTTGTATGGCGCACGTACGAAGCCAGACACTAAAGGTTCGAATCCGGCCTGAGCGGAACGATTTCCTGTAGCGCTTAATGTAGCCATAGTACGGCCATGGAATGAATCTTCCATAACGATGATGGTTGGGTTGTCAATATTGCGAACTGTATGTCCGTAGCGACGAGCTAGTTTAATTGCCGCCTCATTTGCTTCAGCGCCTGAATTGCCGAAGAAAACGTTTTCCATGCCAGAAACTTGTGTCAGGCGTTCTGCCAATTGCTGCTGCAATGGAATAGTGTACAGGTTTGATGTGTGCAGTAGTTTTGTAGCTTGATCACAGATCGCGTGTGTTACTGCAGGGTGCGCATGACCCAGGCCGCATACAGCAATGCCGGATAGCGCATCTAGATATTTGTTACCGTCAGTATCGTACAGCCAGCTACCTTCACCGCGCTCGAAAGCAACAGACAGCCGGTTGTAGGTGGTCATAATTGATTCTACAGCCATGTTTTTATTATCCCTAGAACGCAAAAAGGCAGCCAAGGCTGCCAATCAAAGATGGAATAATATGCGGGATCACGGAGTTTGGCAAGCTTTAGGTGACGTATATTTGATTAGCGCAGAATTGCTGCTTAATTTGTAAACAATAGGATTTTTTTATCGTAGTCATAGGTAAATCTAAATATACATTGCCAGAGTAAAATGGTCGGATATGTGGTAAATTGTTCGTTACGGCACGCAAGTGCTT
>NZ_JAAEQH010000313.1 GCF_024231755.1 Neptuniibacter sp. | reverse complement strand
TAAGAGTCAGCTGCCGAAATGGCGTATGTGAGATTTGTGAAGTTAAGCTGCTACAGGGCGAGATAAAACAGCGTTACCCCGAGAAGCATATAAAAATAGAAGCGAAGAGCGATGGGGAAACAGTGCTGGCTTGTACTTGTAAGCCGCTGACAGATATTAGGGTGAATGTAGAGGGGCTGAGATGCCCTGGAGAATTATCGGTGAAGAAGTTACTTTGTGATATAACCGCAATCGAAAAGTTAAACAGTGATGTTTATCGTATTCGACTGAAGATGCCTGCAACGGCGTCTATGTCCGCTGAGTTCTATGCTGGACAGTACCTGGATATTTTACTGCCTGATGGTAAGCAGGCTTCGTTTTCAATCGGCTCAGCGCCAGATCAGGGTCGTGACCTTGAGCTGCATATCCGCCATATGCCTGAGAGTGATATTTCCAATGCGATTATCTCTTACCTCCAGGAAAGCAAGACAGTAGAAATAGAGATCCCGAAAGGGGATTGCTACCTACAGGCGCATAAAATTGGTTCTGATACCCGACTGATTTTGGCTGCTGCCAGCACAGGTTTCGCTCAGGTGACAAGTGTTGTTGAGCATCTATTGGCAAACCAGTTTGGCAATCAAATTCATATCTACTGGGGCGCACGTGTCGAAGAAGATATGTATCTGGAAAAGCTGCCAATGCAATGGGCAGCGGAGCATCCTCATGTTCATTTTGAACCTGTGGTAAGCGAACCGGAAAAAAGTCCTGGCTGGACAGGAAGAACAGGACTTCTGCCTGAGGCCGTGCTCGAAGATTTTGCTGACTTCGATGATGTTGAAATCTTTGCCAGTGGCTCTCCTGCCATGGTGTATGCCTTGTTAGATGCTTGCGAAGAGCGTGGCTTTGTTGAGGAGAAAATGCACTCCGATGTCTTTGCGTACGCGCCAAGGCCTAAATAGTTATCTAAGAGAAAGGAGCTTCGGCTCCTTTTTTTGTGTCAATTTAAAGATGCTGGAATTAGTCACACTCAACGGATAAGCTGTCCATACGCATTTCTTCATCTTTGACAGGGATACTTCTTGATGGAGCAGGATAATTCACAGGTATTGATGGTCCGGCAGCCTATCTTTGATAGCAAGCTGAAGATTGTCGCGTACCAGTTGCGTTATCAGTACTCCGAGCAGGCACAGGATTCACTGTTTGACCGTGATACGGAAGGTTCCCTTCTGATCATGCATACCTTTACCAGTCTATGTCAGGATGGACGAGTAAGCCGCGTACCCTTATTTATCCCTTTTCCTAACAACATGCTCAGTGATGGTCAGATATTGACCCTGCCGCAGAAAGAGGTAGTCATCGAGATCGGCGCTGATGTAGAGGTTACAGACGAGGTCATCTCTCATCTGAAACAGCTTTCCGCACAAGGCTATAGACTGGCATTGGATGGATTCAGCCTTCAGCCTCATCTTGTTCCATTGGTTAAGCTGGTCAATATTGTCAAAGTTGATTTCAGTCTGATGCATAGGAAAAAGATTCTACCTTTAGTGAAGACCCTCTCTAAATCGAAAATAACTGCGCTTGCCCAGAATGTTGATGATTTTGATACATTGAAATTCTGTAAGGCTGTTGGATTTAAGCTGTTCCAAGGCCGGTTTATCAGTCGCCCTTCCAAGGTGCTTGGCAAGGAGGTTCCAGGAAATAGCGCTGCATTGCTACAGCTCCTCTCTCAGTTACAGCGTCAGGACATTACTCCGGCAGAGATTGAAGAGCTGATTATCATGGACCCTAAGCTGAGCTTTAAAATCCTTAGGGTTGTGAACTCAGCAGCATACAGATTAACCCGACCCATCGATTCAATGCAGCAGGCGGTAGTCTTGCTTGGGCATGATCAGCTACGTAAGTGGGCAACCCTGATCACGCTGGCCGGAAATACGGATAAACCGGAAGAGCTGCCGCGTAATCTGCTCGTCCGTGGGCGTATGTGTGAACTGTTGGCAGAATCCTCAGGAATGGGGCAGGAAGATAGTGCGTTTATGGTTGGCATGATCTCCCAATTGGATGTCTTATTGGATGTGGATATGGTTTCCCTGCTCAAACAGATCCCACTTGAGAAAAGTATCAAGCTGGCTATTGCAAGGTATCAAGGGGATCTGGGAGCGATGCTAAAAGCAGTGGTCGCTTTTGAGGAAGGAGACTGGAAAGCTGTGGAGCAATCCAATTTAGGCAAAGAGTTCTTTGAAGTTGCATACCGGCATAGCTTGCATTGGGCGGATCAGGCGATGGAGGCTCTAGCGCCAGAGGAATAAGTCAGTGGCTTCATTCAATAAATAAAAAGGGATGCATTAGCATCCCTTTTTACTGTCTTAAGATAGGCAAATTTAGATCCTTGCCAATAATCTTATGCTGTCTCTTTAGTTTCTTCCGGCATTGGTAGCTCAGGTAGGTTTGAAGCCACCAGATTCAGGTTCTGCTGGAGTAATGCCTGGGCACGGTCCGGTTCGCCTAAATGGCGTAACAGACGAGCCAGCTCTGCAAGAGTTTCGGAACGAGGTTCCAACTCCAGACTTTGTTCAAAGTATTTAACTGCTTGTCCCCAGTGCTGATTACGCAGTGATAGGCGCCCCAGTGTCAGGAGCAATGCAGGGCTTTCTGCATGGGATTTCAGCCAGTTACGGGCGTTATCCAGCTGCTTCTTAGCATTATCACCGTTCACTCGGCCATACAGATTGACCAGCTTCTCATCCCAGTTGCGTTTGATCAGATCACGAAGGTTCTGTTCTGCGCGACTTTCTGCGCCAAGAGAAACCAACAATTCAGTGTAGTGCTGTACTAAATCGCCATCGCGGGATTGGTCTTTTGGCAGATCGTGCCACGCTTTGCCTAGCGCTTTGAGACGATCATCTTCGCTAGCCTCAACAGGATGTTTGTTAACACTGTCATCAAGTAGCTGGCTGAAGCACTGACGGCTCAACTCGGTCAGCTCTTCATCCTTAAGGGCTTGGTGCTTGCTTAGGGTCGGGATCAGCTTAGAAAGCTCCTGCCAGTCATCCAGACGCAGGTAGATATCTTTCAGTAGCTTCATTACGTATGTGTTTTTGGGTGCCAGGCTGCGTAGGCGAAGCAGTGTTGCCAAGCAAGGTTCCAACTGTCCGCGGGATAGTTGGATCTCTGCCTGTGAAATAGCTACCGTTACTTCCGCCTCAGGCGTGCTGGAGCGAGCTTTTTGTAGCAGATCATCTGTTGCCTGCTCATCATTTTGCTCATGAGCTGCGCGTGCTGCTGACAGGTAGTTGATCAGAGGTAGGTCAGATTTCTCCGCAGCCTGTGCCAACTGTTTCTGTGCTTGAGCCCAGTTCCCTTCTGACAACAGTGTCAGGCCTTTCAGTGTCTTACGACGACTAATGCGCTGGTTACGGTGTTCACGCCATGTCTGTAGCTTCGCAGTTGGTAGGCGGGTGTGAGTGATCAGGTTAACCAGCCAGTGACCGATAATGAAGCTGACCAGCGAAACGATGAGCAGTACCCACAGGCTGGTTTCGATGGTTGTCTGGTCGTATGCAATTAGCACATAACCAGAGTCTTTAATCATTTTTTCCCCGATCCAGGCGCCAGCCACCAGAATCAGAAGAAGTAGGAGGAACAACTTTTTCATTAGGAAGCCCCCTGTTCCTTAAGTTTTGCCATCTGTGCCAGGTAGCCTTTCAGGCTACGTAGGGAACCAGAAATATCAGGCATTTCAGCAGTAACTTTAACTGCTTTCAGTTCAGAGATGCCGCGTAGAAGGCTCTGGGTTGTGCCATCGCTTTCTTCGAAGTAAGTGCTGATCCAGCTGTGAGCTTTATCCAGGCTGGCATCATAAGAAGCCTGCTTACGCTGCAGTAGTGCTAACTGTGCCTGTTCCAGCATCAGATGAAGGTTCTGTTGCAGGTAGTAGGTCTGTTCAGATGAAAGCAGTGGCTCGATAGGTTCATCACGATGCTGTACGACAACCAGCTTGTTAAGTTTGTCTACCGCTTTACCCCAAGATGCCTCTAAGCCTGCACTCCAAGACTCAGTAACCGCTTCAGGGGTAACCTCTTCAATTAGTTCTGGTAGCTTGTGCTGTTTAGATATAGGGATAAGGCGCAGGTTCTGAACCTGATTGTTCAGAGCGCCCAGCTGCAGGAATACGCCTTCAGTGTCTAACTGAGGTATCGCTTCCAGAGAGGCGATATCGGCAGCGAGCGCTTTACGCACCTCGTAGATTGTTACATCGTCAGTCTCTTTGAGAATTTTATCTGCAGACTTCAGTAGAGTCAGTGCGCCGTCGGCCGTGTTTTCCATCAATACACGCTGGTTAGCCAGACGCAGTAAGTATTCAACTTCAGCCAGTAGCCAGTCCTTACGTGTTGTCTGCTGTTTGGCTGTAACCTGCTGAATGCTCTTGGTCAGACGTTTCTGAAGCTCATCAATGTTGTTCTTGTCAGCTTGGCTTTGGGCCTGTAACTGACCTAGCTTCTGGTTCATATCGGCAACTGACTGATCCAGAGAGCTACGAGCTTCACTCAGAGAGTTGGATACCTGAGACTCTATTGCAGCATTGTTCTGGGACAGGTTGTTGCCTTGCTGCAGAGATAGCCAGTACAGATAGCCAGCGGCGCCTAGGGCGATGATGGAGAGAGGCAGTGCTAGTTTACCCGGCCATGTCGCGGGCTTTTTCTCTTTAGCTGCTGGCTGAGGTGCAGATGTATTTTCCTGTTTAGCTTCGTCCTGTTCTGCTTGATCAGCGACAGAGGCTTCAGCTTTCTGCTCTTCAGTTGAGTTTTCTTCTTTTACCGGCTCGTCTGTAGTTTCTGCTTCAACAACCTTTTCTTCAGAGGTTGTTTCGGTTGCTTCAGTCTCGGTTGACTGAGTATCAGAAACCTTCTCTTCCTGTGACTGTTTTTTTCTGTTGCTCATTATGTCGCTTTCCGCAAAAGTCAGTTACAGCATCAGGGCCTTTAGCATAGCTTGGTCATCAGGGCCTGATGCGGTGGTTATCTTGTTGAATCCTGCTTGTCTTGCTTCTTTATTTATTCGTTCACTAGGCACGACAAGGTGGCATTGGCGAAGTGAATCAGCGCTTAACTGTATTGTTTGCTTGGCCAGGTTTAGCAAATTATTCAAACCTTCTCCGCTACTGATCATGATGTAGTCGGGGGAAGGCTGCAGTGCCTGTAGTATATCGTTATTGTTATGGTCTGGGCAGCTGCGACGGTAGAGTTCAGCATAGCTAACCTCTGCGCCTCGTGCACGAAGTTCTTCGGCCAGCTTTTCACGGCCGCCTTCTCCGCGCATAATCAGTACCTTCTCACCTGCGATATTTTGCAGAGCAGGTGATTCCAGTAACGCTTCTGAATCGTACCCTAGTGAGCTGTGATAGGCATCTATACCAAAGTTGCTCAAGGTCTCAGCTGTCTTTTTGCCAATGGCCAACCATTGGATGCCTACGGGTAGTTGCGGCCAGTATTGATCTATCCAATCGCAGCCAAAGTTAGCAGCATTAGGACTTACGAAAATCAGATGCTGGAACAGGTCAAGGTCCATAATCTGTTGTTTTAGAATATGGAATCCTGAGGAGGTTTCGGTAATGGGTTCTATCTGAAGTAACGGGAAAGGAACAGGCTCAGCTCCTTCTGCTTGAAGCAGCTGTATAAGGTTTTCTGCCTGATGTTCTGGTCGAGTGACCAGAACTCTAAGTTGTTCCAGGGATTTAGCCATCTGTTTTGTTATAGACAGCGTCCAGTATCTCTTTTGCCCCAGCCGCAAGTAGGCGGTCCGCAAGTTTGATGCCGATGCTTTCTGCATCCTTAGGGCTACCGGTTTCCTCATCACGTAGGATCAGTGTGCCATCAGGTCTGGCTACTAGGCCGCGCAGATAAAGTTCGCTGTTGTCTTTGTTCAAAGTTGCGTAGCAAGCGATAGGAACTTGGCATCCGCCTTCCAAGTGACGGTTCATGGCACGCTCAGCGGTTACACGCCAAGCGGTTTCCTGATCGTGTAGCGGCTTTAATAGCTCCAGCAGCTCATCGTCATTCATGCGGCACTCAATGCCAACTGCACCCTGGCCGCCAGCTGGAAGGCTGAAATCAACAGAGATCTCTGATTTGATTCGCTCTGGCACTTCCAGACGAATCAGGCCTGCAGAAGCCAAAATGATCGCATCGTATTCACCTTCATCCAGTTTGCGCAGGCGGGTGTTTACATTGCCGCGTAGCCATTTGATCTGCAGGTCAGGACGTTTTTCACGAATCTGTGCTTCGCGACGTAGCGATGATGTACCAACAACGGCACCCTGAGGTAGCTCATCGATGTTGTTGTAGGTGTTGGAAACGAAGGCATCAGTAGGTTGTTCGCGAGGACAGATCACTGCCAGGCCCAGGCCTTCTGGAAACTCCATTGGCACATCTTTCATGGAGTGAACAGCAATATCAGCTTCGCCTGCCAGCATTGCTTCTTCCAACTCTTTTACAAACAGGCCTTTGCCACCCACTTTAGCGAGTGGCGCATCCAGAATCTTATCGCCTTTGGAAACCATGCCCAGAAGCTCGACCTTGATTCCCTGATGATGGCGTTCCAGCTCGGCTTTTACATATTCAGCCTGCCATAGTGCCAGGGGGCTTTTTCGGGTTGCGATGCGGATGGTTCTGCTCATAAAACTCGTCTCTGATACAGCATTTCTGATATTTGCTGCCGATTGTAGCAGATTGAGCT
>NZ_JAAEQH010000312.1 GCF_024231755.1 Neptuniibacter sp. | reverse complement strand
AGAGCCTTTTCGCCAGTGATTTATCCGTGGCGATGGCTATAGTGAATGTATCGGATCCGACGTAGGGTATCTCTAGTTCTTCAAGGATCGCGGCTTCTACCAGGCTGGAAACGTTAAAGACAAGGTCAACTTGTAAAGCCTCTAGATCGTTGATGAAATTGGGTCCCCAACGAATCTGGTAGACGCTATAGCCGGCTTTAGTTAACGCTTGTTCGTGATGTTCTACCTCGGCATCTGTCTCGTCGACGACATTGTCGGCGCCGATGAGCTTTTCTTGAATTGCAAAGTTTCCTCGTTTCTTGTTCAATAGGCCGATTCTCAGTTTTGCTGTTCTAGTTCGCATTTTGTTGTATCCTCCTCTTGCTTTTGCCGCCCAACGGCCCGGCGGATAACGTAAAGCATCACCCGCCTGTGCGGGTTTGCAAAGTGTACTTTGTGTTTCACTGGAACCCACAACCCCAAAACCACTTGCGGATTTGGCGCGCGATAGCACAGGTCGGGTGGTCGGGTAGCCAGGGGCCATTGCTGGCCCCCAGCCCCCTAAGAACGGTGCGTGCGACTTTCACCGCACACCGCTCAAGCCGCTACTAGCGCCCTTTTCACGGGACGCGGCTTTGATACGACCAAACGTTGGCTGTGGACTTGGCGATGGCAATTCAGGTGTAGCAGTACCAGGTTGTCTAGCTTGTCCTCTCCCCCTTCGACTCGTGGTCGGATGTGATGGGTATCCCACTCATCCATCTCAGTGAGCATCTCCCCGCAGATGGGACATTGTCCTTGTTGTTCCAACCACAGTTGGAGTGTTTGCCTTTTCCCTCTGAGACTCTCTCTGGTTTTCCATCTCAGTCGTTTTTCAAAGTAGTGCTCCCACTCCGGGTCATACGGGTTGGCTGCTCCTTTGATTTTCCGATGCCTCATGATGGGGGTTTGGGCCGCTGAGTACATATATACCTGTCTCATCGTTCCATCGCCGTTCCGAACCTTTCCACCGAATACCCAGTTCCGCGTGCCGACCGTCTTGAAGTACTTTTGTTTGATCCAACGCCAACTCTTTCGGCGGTGTTTCTTCCGTGCCCAACGGCGTACCATCCGGTGGATATGCCAATCCATTTTGTTAAACGTCGCCTTGCTGACGACGTGACAATGGTAATTGCTCCATCCCCGGATGACCGCGTTGAGTTGGATGATCAACGGCCCCGCCTGAGTTTGTGGATTGGCTTTCAGGATGGCCTGAATCTTCGTCAGTAGAGCCTTCATACTGCCGTCCGATGGTCGGATGAGCAACTTTTGACCATACTTGCGCAGGTTTTGTCCCAAAAAGTCAAAGCCCGTGTCGATGTGCGTGATATGGGTCTTGGTAACTGAGAGTTTGGCTTCCCGTAAGGTCAGAAACGTCTCTACCACCGGTCGTACCTCATTCTCCAGTAGTTCTGCCGTTGTGCCGGTAACGATAAAGTCATCCGCGAAGCGAACCAGATGCACCTTGTTCTGGCTGCGCTTTCTCTGCGTCGGGCCGAACCGCTGTATCAGTTCTGTTTCCAGTCCATCTAGCGCCATATTCGCCAGGATAGGTGAAATGATCCCGCCTTGCGGTGTTCCACTTTTCGTCGCGTGCCATTGACCTTGCTCTACGTATCCTGCTCTGAGCCAACCTCGCAGTAGACTCTTGGGTAACGGGATATGAGTTAACAGCCATTCGTGCCCCAGTTCATCGAAGCACGCCTGGATGTCTCCTTCCAACACCCATTGGGCCGATGTCCGTCTGGCTAGCACCCCGAAGCATCGTTCGATAGCGTCTGCCGGTGACCTCTCTCGTCGAAAGCCGTACGAGTTTGGATCGGCCCCGGTTTCCGCTATTGGGTCGAGTGCCAGTGCGTACAACGCCTGCATTGCTCTGTCCTTCATCGTTGGAATACCCAAGAATCTGTTTCCACCGTTTTTCTTCGGTATCGCCTTGCGCCTCAACGGTTGGGGGCGATAGCCTTTGGTTCGCAACTCTGCCACTGCTTGCGCCTTTTGGTGTGGTGTGTTCCATACTTCACCATCCACTCCTGGCGTTCGCTTACCTCGATTGGTCGTCACTCGCTTCGTCGCCAATGCTCTGGCACTCTGCGAGCGGGTCAGGATGAATTGCAATGCTCGTACCTTGCGTTTCTTCCCTTCCTTTTTTGCCTTCACGATACGTGCCTGAAGACGACGCACGTTCCGGTGGGCCTTTTTCCAGTCAATGTCGTGCCAGGCCACCGGTTCACGCAGGCTCGCGCCAGCGACCGCTACGGTCGCTCCCTTTTCTACGAATTCCTGTTTTTGCATCTCCATCAAGTTTCTCGTGACGAGAGACCCGGTGGAAGTCTGCCCACTTTCGTGTGAGGTAATGTTGCCGTATGGAAGGCGCAACCTCTATCCGCCTCGTTACAAGACAGCATTCGCTTTCTCCACCATCCTTTACCCGCAGTCCCATCGACTTGCCTTGCGGCTTGCTTTCCCCAAGAGGGGAGAACTACGGGCTTACCACGTTCCGCTCATGTACCTGCGCGATTTAGGTCCCTCCTCTACACCGGGGGTACACCATCTGCGATAGACGGCGCATGAGCGCCTATTCCTGCCCCCTCACCTTTTGGTCCAAGCGTTCCAGCCTTGCGGGCCGTTCAGCCCTTTACGCTTGTTCTAACTCTCGACGCTTACAGAGGTTCACTTACGTTGACCATATCGCGCAACCCTGGCCGCCTTAACCGCCTAGTGCTGGCAGTAACAGTTTCTACTCACGTTTCCACTGCCGCCCTGATGGGCGTGGCGGCTTTGTCCCGGCAGCTTCACACCCCGCCGTTGCCAGCGACGCATGTGCCGGTAGGGTACGGTTGGCAGAACAACCGGTTGCATCACTTTTTCAAGGTACAACAGCTACACAAACAGCCTCGTGTCGCACCATGCAGGGTTGGGCGGCAAGCCCGTTCTTGTCCTTCACGCTTTGCGGGCAAACAGCCATAGGAAAGGCACATCGCGGCCTTGTTCCACCTGGGTCTCGACGGTGGTTTCAAAAAGCTCAAATCCCGCCTCCGTGACCATTTGCTTCATTGTTTCTGGGTCATAGCAACTGAAGAACATGGGCACGCCCAACCATTCACCTATCGCGTCATCGTATTCACCGGCCTCAATGCTGATCAACAGCAAGCCCCCCGGTCGTAGCCATTCGTGGGCACGCCGCAAGATTGCCCCGTGCTCCTTCCGCGGGATATGCTCCAAGGTGTAGAAGGAGACCACAGCATCGAAAGATGCCGCGGCGAACTCTACGGAACCAGCATCACCGTGCATAAAGCAGCCACTGGGAACGTTCTGGCGCGCAAGGTTGATCTGGGCCTGAGAGATGTCGACTCCTGTGACCGTGTGCTCCTTCGAGATCTCGATATCTGCCGGATCGCCTGACCCACAACCCAGATCCAGGACAGATGAGCCGGGTCCAAGGCTGTCCAACACCTTTTTGAGCCAGCGCATTCGTGGCCACTTTGCTCCCCCTTCAAGACAAGCATAGTCATGGGCTACGTGGTCGTAGCCTCGCTCAACCAGCCGTCTTGGATCGCCAGAGTCCGACAGATCGTCCATGTGTAGCTCCTTCAGTTGCCTCAGAGTACCTGGGCGCGTCATTGCCGCATAACGGCCCGGTTCAGCCGCCGGGCGGTTGCGGCGTGAGCATGTTCGCAACAGAGCTAAGCAAAATGCGCGTGGAGATGCTGAATTCGCGCAAGATAGCCCGGTCGTGCAACCCGTGTTAGCGGGCTTGCCCTATACTTTGGTTATACTTTCCACCAATGTGGTTCCAAGTGTGAGCAATCTGACGGCAGTTGCGAATCTAACTCTTGAAAATAAGACCTTATTAGCCTGATGAATGTTTGACAAGCTCCATCGTCAATAGTTACTTTGCCATCTTGTATGTCAAGATTGGGATCTTGATTTATGAACGTGGCTAACTGATCATTGTTCGAGTCTATTGTTCCCAAGTGATGAACAAGTCTATTACATAGCTCGCCATATCGTAATAGTTGTTCCCACCCTGCTATTTCCGAAATGTTAATTGCTGTCAGTTTGCTGGTATACTGCTTATATTTTCGAATTCCCATACCCCCGAGATCATCAACTGATATTGGTATCGTATGTAACTCTTGGAAACATTGACATCTGTTTCAAAGACCTTTCTCCAAAATAGAACAAGCAGACACTATGAAAGAATTACGGAGCAACTCGGAAAAGATACTTGACTGTACAAGTAGATACTCACTTTGTAACTGCTCAGCCTATGCTCAAAAGAACCAAATTCAAGTGTATTTTACAGGATAAACAGGATTCACAGGATAAAATCATCGCGTAAAATCCTGTGCATCCTGTATATCCTGTGAATTCTTCCAAAAGAGCGGCCAGACTGAGTAGTTACCTCACTTTTAGATGGAAAATCAAAATTGACGATTTCATCGTCACCAAGGAAAGAAAAATATCCAGTTGTTCATTCAGATGACTTTACCAAGACTTTGGGTAGTGTTCAAAAACCGTCCTTTTCGGACAGTTTTTCAGCTCAACTCGCTGGACACTTTTGCTCCAAGCTGTTCACAACTCGTGGAGCGCTGGACACATTTTTCCGGAGCAAAACTGCCAATTTCGGGCTCGAAACTAGCGTTTTGCTCTCATTTTTAGCCTTTCAGAGCCTTAAACTTGCTTCAGATGGCTCCCATTGGATATCATAAGTGTCTGGTTGAGTGTCCAATGTTTGAGCAAAAGTGTCCAGTGTGAAACCCTAGTACATTCGTTCGGTTTGAACACTACCAGACTTTGGCCCGGTCTGGATGGAAATGCGGCGCGCGCAGCGTTAGGTGGGGGTTTCCAACCGCACCCTTTCGGTATGTGCGGAGGCCTCGTGATTCCACCATAACCCACGTTTCCGTAAGCCAGGAGTTATTCTTTATTGTTGGCCGAAAGCTGCTCCCGCAAAAAAGGCAACAACCCTCGACTAGCTCACCGGAAGCTTGCGCTTCTTTTCTTTTTTCGACCGCCTTTTTTCCTTGATGGTTTGCCGCGGTTTTTTCTTGTCCCCTTTTTTCTTCTTGTCCCTTCCTTTACTCATTAGATACCTCCTACATTGGTTGCATGGTTGTGCTGGCCGAAAAGCGCGTCCGTTCCAGAGTCGCGTCCATTCGTCGGGGAGCCTCCCCTCGCTTTTGGGGGGGAGAGCGATGCCGACGAACTCTTATTTATCCCAGCTTTCTCTCCCATAAAACCCCGAAACGACATATTATGCCAGCTTTTTCTGGCATAAACCCTTTCCAGGGTGTTTTATGCTGGTTTTTGACTGCATATCCTTCCTTTTCGAGTATTATGCAAGCTTTCCGTCCGTATAAAATCCAGGTAGAATCAAAAACAACACCCACCCAATTATACCCCCCAACCCCCACCGCGCAACCCCCACCACAGCCCAACCATTCCCCTCACCCGTCCGCGACGGTCCCAATCTCTTCCTCCGTCAAGCCATATAACTCGTGCACCAACCCGTCTATCTGCCGGTCGGCGGCATCGATCTGGCGCTGGTACAGGCGAACCGACGGTTCGTACTTGTCGGCGGGGATGGCGGCAGCGGACAGCTTTTGGTGCATCGGCAGTATGCGCTACTCCCCACGCACCTGCACGTTGCGCGCGTCCCAACCCAACACTTCCAGCAAGGGGTCAATGAACTCGGCCCGCACGCGGGCCTCTTTTTAGTCGGGCCGCTTGTACTCGCTCAGGTTGTGCTCGAAGCGGTCGATCAATTGTAGGACTTACTTGGGTGGGGTCATTTTGGGTTCCTTGGATGATGGTTGTGCTATCGCTCATATAAAGAAAGTGCTTGACTTAAACCATAGGCTCTTATCTGAGCCATACGATCAATTACGTCCAGGCAACGTGATTGAATATTCTCATCCTCCTGGTTTTGACTATATACCCGAATAACAAGTTTGCTAATTGTACTCGAGTCTATAGTGGCTCTCGTCCGTATATCACCCGCATCAATGTCTGTCTGTTCAAGAAATTTCTCACATATAAGAATAGTGACCTCAGGTAGTCGTGCGGTAGTATTCTCACAAACACGAAAAAAACCGTAACGGTTAGTCGCAAATGCCTTGCTGTTGACAAATGCTTCAACAAGTTCAGTGTATTCTCCCAACTCATCCCCTTTAAACCTGTCAAAACAATGAGATGCTGCGGTTTGTACTGTTTCATAAGGTGAATCAAATAGCTTAATAAGAGACTCTTCACAGTACGCACGGAACTGCGAATCCCTTAGATTAGTGGCGAAAACCTCGGCTGCTCCAATCTGTTGGGCCTCACCCGATAGATAACTTTGCGCAATTGGAATTGCTTCCTCTTGATCGAGGGAAGCCAAACATATCTGACGAGTTCCTGCGGTTGCTACCCCCGTAATATGTGATTGAAGCATCTTCACCAGGATTGGCTTCAATGGTTCAAAATGGGTTGAAGTTGCATAAAACAAAAAACGTTCGACGTATCTTGTCCCTAATAAAGTCTCCTCATCTTTACAAAGCGTCACAAAAAGCTCCACAGCGACATCTCGATCATAATTAAGTACCGCCACAAGAGTTTCTGCAACGCACGCTTTTACAGCAACAGAGGGGTCTTTGACAAGCCTTTGTAATATCGGCAAAAAGTAACTGCATCTTTCTGGATCTGAGAAAATTAGAGTAGCAATTGCTTTTGAAGCCCTTCCCCGTACTGAATTAATCCCGTTTATCAAAATGCTTTCAGGCTCATCAGAATCTTTATCTTTTATGGTTATATTCGGATGACCTGGTTCAGGATCTGGGTCTTCTGTTGCGTACCACGCAAGAATCTCAAATAGTTCCTTTGGAAAATTGGGCTGGGAGGGTTTTTTGGCTATGAGGTCTGCAATAGAACGACCACATGGACGATCTGGAAGATTATGACAACGTTTATACACTTTGAGCAAAGTTCCTGGCTCTAGACCAACACTTGAGACACCTTGTAAAATGGCATTAAAATAAAGCCAATGCGTTTTATCTGGGAATTTCAATAGCAGATTGGCAAATCGACTCGGTTCTGTTTGAGCCGGTTTAATGAGTAAACCCGCTAAACTTCTGGCTCTGGCAACTGTCTGACCCGTTGGAAGCTGTCGAAGTCCTTCCTCATTGTATCGCGCTATAGCTTTAAGCCATTGGTCATCAGTCATCTTTTCAGTTGCCGTTTCGGGAATTGGTGGCGGAACTCGTCTGACTTCTATTATCTCTGGCGGTTTGTCGATAGCATCAACATCAAACTTGCCGCTACGTCGATGCTCCCCTAATCGCCCAATGACCTTTTCAGAACGGCGAGCGGATACAATCGCTTCAAGCAGTACAAACTGAGTATATCCGAATCTCTTGTATCTGTAGGCCCATTCATCACGCTCAGAGTCAGGATAATAATTCAAAAGCATATCTTCAAGCTCGTTTAGATGAGCCTGAGAGCAGTATGGGGTAACTGCGGCAATTAATTCTCGGGTTGCCTAACAATTATGTCTCCTATAGCCTGTCTGAAGACGGA
This sequence comes from Neptuniibacter sp., assembly GCF_024231755.1. Classification (GTDB taxonomy): domain Bacteria; phylum Pseudomonadota; class Gammaproteobacteria; order Pseudomonadales; family Balneatricaceae; genus Neptuniibacter. Next base: position 2,633 of record NZ_JAAEQH010000312.1, on the reverse strand, counting down.
TAGGATTTTCTAGCAAATAATCAATTGCAGTATTTGCGAATGAACTTGCATTTGCGGTGTAACCCCGAATCAACAAAAATTGAATTGTCTCATAATCAAGCTTGGCTAGTTCATCGGTGATACTTGCAAAAGTTTGAGGCTGTTCTGACCCCACAAGGCAAAATGCTGTTTCCATTGCATACAAAAGGACAGTATCAATACTATGCGCTTTTCCAAAGGGCCGATAATACCAGACCTGATCTTGTCCAGGCAAATTACCATCTTCTAGTAAATTTAGCTGTATTACCCGCAACATAAACGGGAGAAATTGTTCTATAAATGCAAAAGGCGCACCACGGGCACTTTCAGCGAATACGTGGTCATATGATCCGCTGGAGAATACCCTGTATTGAGGTAATTGAAAAGGATTAGATACACCTTCAGCAAGACTAAGGGCCAATAACCGATCTAAACGATGACGAATTACTTCACAGGCCCATTCAGGATTCTCTTTTGGAAGTAAGTAAATCAAACTCCAGAAATCACTGTTGATTGCAACCCCCTTAACATCATCTAATAAGCCCGAGTCAATGAAATGCAAGTACAAATCAAGAAAGCGACGGCCTTTACTCAATTCTGCAAAATGCATCAAATAAATTAGCCGATTATTCCACTCTTCGGATTTATCCACAAAAGGTTCTACCAATTCGGCTACTAAATCAGGGTCTTCTTTTTGAACGCTTCTTAGAAGAGTGACAGCGCGATTCACCTGTTCTTTGTTATCATCGGTGAGCCATTTTTGAATCAGCCCGAGTGAATGAACTCGTCGGACCCAAGCCACAGAACCATACAACGTAAGCCAAACTGGCTCGACTAATAGGTCATCACCATCTTCTAAAATTTGTTCAAGAATTTCCCATTCTTTCTTCATCGGATTTTCAAGTCGAGCCAAAATTGCAAAAACTACTGACTTGATGTGAAAACGAATGTTCGGATGACATAATAATTCTCGAACAGCTTCAAGGTAGCGTGAATTACTACCAAAATTTGCATCTCGTTCATAAGTTAAGATTTGTCGAACTTGTGCTCTTCGAAAGAGGTGTTGCTCGCTCTTCAGAAGCATAGTTATTAACTGATGCCCTCTAGCTCCAAACCGCCGGGCAAAAGCATAATCAAAGAAACTCTCGTGGAAGAAAAGATAACGTTGTTGCTCATAAATTAAAATATGTTCAGAGGTCATATATTCAGCATCATCTGAACAGCCGACATCTTCAACTACTCGTCTTGGTGCGTAAAGAACCTGATGTTCGCTCATAAAGCTACAGAGGCTATCTATTACATTTTCCCATTTAACAGATTGCCCTCCTCGGCGGTCACGGATTACTCTCCTTTTATAATCCCAGTAGCTATCATATAAATCTCTAGTGGTATCGAATGATAAGGCTTGATCTTGTATATTTTCAGAAATACTCGCCAACAAACTCAAATGCAAAGGAATAGATAACAACTCTAACTGTTCCTCATTTAGCTGTTTGGCATCTATATTCAGTTTCTCTAAAGTCTCTCGGACAATTTCTTGGTTCAAAGGATTAACTTGAACAATTTGAGCTATTCCATTTTCGTCAGTAAGGTGCCGAAACCTTGCGTCATTTTGTAGATCGAATTCGCGACAGGCCAGCAAAACATACATATTAGGGTGAGCGCGTGTCTCCTGTACGATTTCATCAATGCAATTAAAAAATTGTGGATGCCGTCCTGAAACTAAACTGACAGCATCAAGTTGATCAATAAATAAGACACATTTTTTCCCTTGTGCAACTGCTGCTAATACATTTGCAGGTGAACCGGGCAAATTCAGTTGATCTCCCACTGCTTTGGGAAACAACACTGGATCAAGCTGATCAACCCGAAATGCTAAGAATGGACAACTGTCCTTTTCTATGGCGATTGCCAATAAGTTTATTACACCACTCTTCCCAACACCAGCATTCCCCACAAGCATAATTACACGCTTACTACTGGATGAATTGAGTATTTCCAAGACTTGGTTAGCTTCTTTACGAGGAATTGGATCTCCAGCAATAGCATCTCGACGGAGAGGATTTAAGTAAGCTTGGTTGCGCGAGTCCACAGCAGCAAGAACGTAATGGTCATTAGCCCAATCTCGACGTTTATAGCTCCTGCTCTCAAGATGCTGCCAGATGTCAAAAGCTGTTAAAACATTGCCCACTTTATTCAAAGCAAGTTGGGCAAGAATATCGGATATGGTAGCAGCATCTCCATCAACCAACACTGCCAAACGGTTTTCTACTATCTTTTGTAGTTGTCTTTCACTGATAGTTTCAACGTATATTCGCTTTAATACATCAAAAGCTTGATCGGGTGTACAATGATTCCAGTAACTTAGTAGCTCTGAAAAGAATTTATTGTAATCCTCAGTATTCAAATATGCTTGCTGAAATTCTTGGAAACCTGATGAACGTCTCGCTCTATTGCTTAACTCATCCAGTTGAAATTTATTTTCAGCATAGCAAAACAGGTATGTCGCGAAAAGCACCTTAACAATCCAATTTTTGGGTGCAGAACTGCCCAACAGAGGCAAAATCGGAAAATCGAAACTGCGATCTGATAGGTTGCGAACTGCCAGACGTAGT
>NZ_JAAEQH010000311.1 GCF_024231755.1 Neptuniibacter sp. | reverse complement strand
GCGACCAATCAGATCGCTCATTCTGCCTTTCCTTTCATTTGGTACTGTGGCGCCGGCTGGAAGCAATAATAGAGAGCCGCGCGCGGCTTTTTCATTTGCATTCCGATAAGCTAGCCCTGGCGTGTTTATATTAGCTATCGACGGCGGCTAGTAGGATGCATAAGAAGATTGATAAGGTGCTTGGGAATGTTTACAAGGTTTTAAGACTGACCGAGTATTTGTGTACATAAGAAAGAAAGACCGCAAGTACATACACAGTAGTAGTAGTAGTAGCAGGTTTACAAGACATAACAGGGTTACTGTATCAAATAATTATGGGAATAGTCCAAATTGCCAAATGTTTTCTGTCATTTCCGTGTAGTTTCCCATGCCATGTCTACTGGCGATGGGTGGATCCAGCGCAGCTGTTGGTACGTCTGCTTTCGGGGGAAGCGGCTGAGATGGGATGTTTGATATGATTATCTGATGTTGCTGCGGTTGATGGGGATCGCCCGAGCAATCGGAATTTTCTCCCACAGCGGCTTTGCGCTTCTATTCGCGGCCGGATTTGGATTTGGGGGCTTTCTTACAGAAGATAGTGGCGTATGGCAGCAAGACCGAGTCTATCCATTC
>NZ_JAAEQH010000310.1 GCF_024231755.1 Neptuniibacter sp. | reverse complement strand
TTACGTTACTGGTTGGTTGAACTATCTGTCTGAGCCCGAAACTTTGGGAGGAACTCCAATCTTGCAAACGATGGTCATTCATTTCACATCCCTCGATATGTACCAGAACCGTGTGATGTTTTTCAGAGAGGAACGTTCTCGAGGAAGATGGTGAATCGATCAAACGCAGCTTACCGCTTTGTCACCTATCATGACATTGACTGCACTCGAAATCATCTATGGCAAAGGCGCCTACTGCCAAGGACCCGCCGATCCGTGGAATCACGTAGACAGTGTGACAGCCATTCCTCCGCCGCATGCGATTTATTGGATTCCATGTGCCGTTTACTGTCAAGTCCCGCTGTTCGCTAGCCGTCAACCACTTCGCGCACAGGTTTCTACCTGTCCGTACTGGGCTTATAGCATGCCGCAATACCGCGTTCGTTTTCTTGTGCATCAATTGGTTAACTTCGACTTCACCACTTTCTAATTTCGACCGACCAACCCAACGATTAACCTGAATTGTTTGCATGTCACAATTTACTAACTGCCTATAACCTTTAACTAGACTACCAAACTTACCCTAAACTTATAACTAAAAATTGTAACTACCAAAAACATACATAGCTAAGCTATAATAGGATGATGAGTTCTATAAAAATGTATGTTCTGTTTTAGTAGTTAGGATGTATTTACTCTCAGGCTAGGTATGGATTCCTACAACCAACATTGAGGCAATTACAACC
>NZ_JAAEQH010000309.1 GCF_024231755.1 Neptuniibacter sp. | reverse complement strand
ATTTTACGTGAAACTTATATGAAATGCATTGCTTTCAGAGGGATTCAGGCCAGTTTTCGTGATGAATATTTCTGATTTGCAATCTAGGGTCATCGACAGGGCAAAACTGGTATGATGCGAACTATGTTTTTAGGGAGTTTTTGTTAGTGCATATTCATATTTTAGGTATCTGCGGCACCTTTATGGGGTCGTTGGCGATCCTGGCGAAACAGCTAGGTCACAGGGTCACAGGTTCAGATCAGAATGTTTACCCACCGATGAGTACCCAGTTGGAAGAGCAGGGGATTGAATTGATCCAGGGGTATGATCCTGAGCAGTTTGATCCGGAGCCGGATCTGATTGTTGTAGGTAACGCCATGTCCCGTGGCAATCCAGCGGTTGAATATGTACTTAATAAAGGTTTGAAGTATACCTCCGGCCCGCAGTGGTTATCCGAACATCTGCTGCAGGATAAGTGGGTTCTGGCTGTATCAGGTACGCATGGTAAGACGACAACTTCTACCATGCTGGCCTGGATTCTGGATCATGCAGGCATGAAACCGGGCTTTCTTATAGGTGGCGTACCGCTTGACTTTGGCGTCTCTGCACGAGTTGGGGAATCGCCTTTCTTTGTCATTGAAGCTGATGAATATGACACGGCTTTTTTCGATAAACGTTCTAAGTTTGTTCACTATCATCCACGTACGTTGATCATGAATAATCTGGAATATGATCATGCAGATATTTTCCCGGATCTGGCGGCTATTCAGCGCCAGTTTCACCATCTGGTGCGTATCGTTCCTGGTAATGGCCAGATTATTCTGCCGCAGGGGGAAGCTGCCCTGGAAGATGTACTGGAGATGGGAAGTTGGACTGAAGTATCCCGCACCAGTTTGCAGAGTGATGATAGCGAGTGGCAGGCAAATCTGTTGCAAGAGGATGGTAGTGAGTTTGAGGTTTTACATAAAGGCCAGCCTCAAGGCGTTGTCAGTTGGTCGATGACCGGTAAACACAGTGTCAATAACGGCCTTGTGGCTATCGCTGCAGCAAGAAATGTGGGTGTTCAACCCCATCATGCAGTAGAAGCTCTTAATGAGTTTGCAGGTGTAAAACGCCGCATGGAACTGATCGGAGAGGTTGATGGCATCCGTATATATGATGATTTTGCTCACCATCCGACAGCTATTGAAACAACGCTGCAAGGCATTCGTGCCCAGGTGGGGGCTGAGAAAGTAGTCGCTGTTATCGAGCCTCGTTCGAACACAATGCGTTTAGGTACACATCAGTCGCTTTTGGCTGATTCAGTTTCTAATGCAGATCAGGTGTGTTGGTATCAACCGGAAGGGATGGATTGGTCTTTGGATGCAGTGGCTGAGCAAAGTACTGTTCCAGCGGTGGTCTATTCTGATACTCAGAAGCTTATTGATCAGCTTGACCAGCAGCTCGAGCCGGGAAGTCATGTGGTGATTATGAGCAACGGTGGTTTTGCCGGTATCCATCAACGCTTATTGGCGCAGTTGCAGAACAGTCGAGGAAATGTAGCCGGGGACAACAGATGAGCGATAGTGAACGAATTACATTAGCCATAACGGGGGCTTCCGGAGCGCAGTATGGTTTGCGCCTACTACAGTGTTTGCTGGCGGTAGATAAACAGGTATTCGTGATGATCTCCCGGGCCGCTCAGGTTGTTATCAATACCGAGACAGACCTCAAACTGCCAGGTACTCCCTCTGAGCAGGAAGCTTTTCTGAGCAAGGAATATTCTGCAGAAGAAGGGCAGCTAAAAGTGTTTGGCCGTGAGCAGTGGATGGCACCAGTTGCTTCAGGTTCTGGTGCGCCGAGTAAAATGGTTGTTTGCCCTTGTAGTACAGGGACATTGTCGGCCGTGGCTACAGGTGCCAGCAACAATCTTATTGAGCGTGCTGCGGATGTCGCTTTGAAAGAGCGCAGGCAGTTGATTCTGGTACCACGAGAAGCGCCTTATTCTGAAATTCATCTGGAGCATATGCTGAAGCTTACACGCATGGGAACGGTTGTTATTCCCGCTAGCCCTGGCTTCTATAATCGCCCAGCAACGGTAGAGGATATGATCGATTTTGTGGTTGCCCGCATCCTCAATCAGTTAGATATAGATCAGTCTCTACTGCCTAGATGGGGTGATGATCTTATTTAGATGAAATAGTCATCACTCATAGGTAAAATCCCCAGTCATCAATTTATCCATTTCGGATACCACTTTTTTGTGCGGTTTTATTAATGCCAACAATTTTAGCTTTGGATACCTCTACGGATGCATGTTCTGTAGCACTGAATATCGATGGCAGTGTTAAAGAGGACTTTCGGGTTATCCCGCGTCAGCATACCCAACAGTTACTACCTATGGTTCAGGAGATGCTGGCTGATGCCGGTATCGGTGTGAGGGATCTTGATGCCATCGCCTTCGGACGTGGGCCGGGCTCTTTTGCCGGAATCAGAATCGCTACCGGAGTAACGCAAGGGTTAGCTTATGCGGCGGATATTCCTGTGCTGCCTGTCTCCACGCTGGAAGCATTAGCTTTGGCTGCTGCTCGAAAGGAGCAAGCTGAACGTGTTGTCGCTGCATTAGATGCACGTATGGATGAGATCTATGTGGCTAGTTACCGTTTTGAAAATGGCCTTCCTTGTGCTGAACTGAATGAAAAGGTTTCTGCACCATCGGATCTACAACTTGAAAACGGTACTTACCTGGCTGTAGGTAGTGGATGGCGTTATCTGGAAGATATGTCAGAGGCTGTTAAGTCTGCCGTTACCGTTGCGTCTGAAACGTACTACCCTTCAGCAGTTGATATGCTGGTGCTGGCTGAGTCAGACTGGCAGAAAGGTAAAGCGGTTTCTGCGGAGCAAGCACTACCTGTTTATCTTAGGGATGAAGTTGCATGGAAGAAAAAGGACCAGCAATAGATGGACTTTTTTCAGGTAATTATTCTAGCTTTACTGCAGGGACTAACGGAATTTTTACCCATAAGCAGCTCTGCACATCTGATACTGCCTTCTCAACTCTTTGGTTGGCCTGACCAGGGGTTAGCCTTTGATGTAGGCGTACATGTAGGTACGCTGATGGCAGTTGTTATCTATTTCAGAAATGAGCTGCGAAATCTACTTTTCGCATGGGTCGGCAGCTTTTCGGGGCAGAAGTCATCTGATTCGAAACTAGCTTGGTTTTGTATTTTTGCAACGATCCCTGCCGTGCTTGTCGGTTTACTCTTCAATGAATTTATAGATCAGAATTTACGTTCGATCCTGGTCATCGCTGGAACTACGCTGATTTTCGGCGCGTTATTAGGCTGGGCGGACCTGTCCCGTAAAGAGTATCGTGACCTTTCCCATTTAAGTCTTAAAGATGCGTTGATGATTGGTTGTGCGCAAGCTTTGGCTTTAATACCGGGAACATCTCGTAGTGGCGTTACTATTACTGCTGCGCTGATGCTTGGCTTAGATCGTCAGTCCGCTGCGCGTTTTTCTTTTCTGTTATCTATCCCGGTGATTCTGGGAGCTGGTTTACTTAAGACCCTTGATCTTATCGGTCTGGGAGATCAGGCTCCCTGGACGATGGTTGCTGTGGGGGCTTTGATAGCGGGGATCAGTGCATTCAGCTGTATCCACCTGTTTCTAAAATGGTTGGATAAAATCGGTATGATGCCCTTCGTTGTCTATCGCATGATTCTGGGCGTTGCTCTTCTTATGATCTGGTTTTGGAGCTGAGGCAACCTATGACTACAGCATACAAATCTCTTGTGGCGATTAGACCTGAGGGAGAAGAGCAGGGTGAATGTGCCGATACTTTAGCAACTGAACTAGACTTGTCTGTTATCAGTTCGCAAGAGCACAATTATGAACTGGTGCTTGAGGTAACCTCAGAAGGGCTTAAATTGCAGCCCTGCGGTAAAAAAGCGCCCGGTGCTACCTATGCAGATTTTATTTCCGGTGCAGTAGCTCATCGTCGTCAGTTTGGCGGCGGTAAAGGACAGATGATCGCTAAAGCCGTGGGTATCAAAGGGGCTATTAAACCCACGGTGTTGGATGCAACTGCGGGATTGGGTAAAGATGCATTTGTCCTGGCGACTTTAGGTTGTGACGTTACTCTGTTGGAGCGTTCTCCTATCATTCATGCTTTGTTGCGTGATGGTTTGGGGCGAGCGCTGGAATCAATAGATGTGAGTGACATTGTGCAGAATATGCATCTTCATCATGCCAATAGTATTGAATGGATGCACGAGCAGGCTGAAGCGGGCTCCTCTTATCAGGTGGTCTATCTGGACCCTATGTTTCCCCACAATGATAAAAGCGCTCTGGTTAAAAAAGAGATGCGGGCTTTTCGTCCAATAGTCGGTGATGATCTGGATGCGGATCAGTTACTCGATGCAGCACTGCAGATTGCAGAAAATCGGGTTGTGGTTAAACGCCCGCGGAAAGCGCCATTTCTGGCCGATAGAAAACCCTCTTTACAGTTTGAGGGCAAATCCAGTCGCTATGATGTGTACCCACTGAAGAAACTGGAAGCCTGAACTAATTAGCACAGGCTGATTGGCTTATTCTTCCTTCAATTTCTTATCGATCAAGCTAATCAGGTGGGGCCTTAAAATCAGGCTCGCTTGCTTAAACAGCGCTTTCGTTTCGAAATTATGACTTAAGCGTCCTTCGTTATCTGTAACTAGATCCATATTGCGCATCTGTTTAATAAACGAGCCCAGTACATTCTGATCTTTATATTCTGGTGTGCTGTAGCCATATTCCAGATGTATCTCTTCAGCGATCCGTTGACTGGTTTCAATCAGGTCAGTTTTACTGATCTCCTGATAACGCTCCAAAACTCTGAGAATGATGTAATAACGCAACAGAATAGGTTCTGCTGTCAGGATCAGGGTATTAACCAGAGGATTGGCTGTTGTGTGCCAGGATTGATTACTGCCGCTTTGTAGTAAGTTCTGTTCGACCAGCTTTTCGCGGATGTTCTTTAATACTGCTGTCAGCTCTTCAATTTGCCAAGGCAGGAAAAGTTCCGACTGAATAAACGGGTAGATCATACGGACCGTGCGGTTAATGCTCTGTGCTTTAGCATCTTTAAGCCTATGCGCCAGCAGCAGATACATAGCAGGCAGAATGAGCAGGTGCTGTATGTTATTCCGGTAAAGGCTCATCTCCTGAGCTTGAGCTTCTGAGAGCTCGACCAGATTCATCTTCAGTTCCAGCTGGTCCATCTCTGCCGCTTCATTAATCCAGTCGGATGGTTTCTCATCCGGCATTAAACCAGTATGTATATCCAGAGCTTTAATCAGGTTGTATAAGCGTGTGCTTTTGTCACTGAGCTCAGCAACGGACTGCAATTGGCTTCCAGCAAGCAGGCAGGTTGCAAGGATGCTGCTCTGTGGTACTGAAGCACTTTGGTTAATCCGGCTAAGTACTTCAGTAGCTACGAGTTGTACATCCTGGTTTAAGCTGCGGTTGTTATCGGTATGTTCTTCAAGGCAGATTGGATCAGCGAAACCCAGATAGGTTCGACCAAATTTTTCTCGCAAAATACTCAGCGTAGAGAAGAAGTGTAAAAATGATTCTTTCTCTTTCTTAGCGCCAGATAACTCTTTTTGATAACTACGACTCTCTACCAAACGGTCATACCCGATCCAAACAGGGATCAACGCGACAGGTGGTTGGCCTTCTTCTCGGAAGGAGTCAATACTCATCGAGAGCAGGCCGGTTTTGGCAGGTAGCAATCTACCGGTTCTACTCCGTCCACCTTCGATAAAATACTCCAGCGAATGTCCACGATGGGTCATCTGTTGCAGATACGCTTTATAGAGGCAGGCGTAAAGGGGATCACCCTGGAATTTGCGGCGCATAAAAATAGCACCACCCCGTTTCAGAATTGGGCCAATGATTGGGATATTCAGATTTTCACCTGCGGCTACGTGAGGGATCATCAGACCATGACGATAGAGCGCCCAGGAGAGTAATAGATAATCCATGTGACTGCGGTGACAGGGTAGGTAGATCAGCTGGTGAGTTTTAGCGATCTCTTGCACCGCTTCTATGTTGTTTATTTTTACCTCTTTGTACAGGCGTAACCAGACCCAGTTGAGTAGAGGGTCCAATAGCCGTGCAGTAATAGGGCTGAAGTTAGCTGCTATCTTATCCAGTGTTTTAACGCAGTGACGTTCGATACGATGTTTACTCGTACCCCGCTCAATAGCCTGCTCATCAATAGCTTGTTGGACCTGGGGATTATTCAAAACCAGGGAGATCAGTGTTCTGCGGTGGGACAGGTCTGGGCCGATAATAGAACGACGGACAATACTGAAGTGAGTACGTAAAACCCGTGAAGCTTTGCGTGCCACGGTATCACAGGAATCCCCATCATCCATAAGCTGTTTTAGCTCTAGTGGCTTATCCGTGCGCACCAGAGTTTGCCTGCCATTGATGAGTAACTGCAGCATGCTGCCGAGCGGACCTGCTTTGTGCCAGGTTTCGGCGTAGAGTAGATTTAGCCAGGAATCTTCTCTGCCGGGTAAGCGGCCATGAAAAATTGCAACGGGAACTAGCAGGGTATTAAGCTGATCATTACTTTGCTGAGTGTTGATAAGATCAATCAATGTCTCGCGAAGAGGTGCTAAACCGCCCGAATCAGCCAATAGAATCTGGTCATCATTGATATGCCTCTGCTGTTTCTGCAACAGATTCTTTAGCAATAGCTTGTGGCTTAATCGATCATTTTCAAGAACGTAATAAACCGTCTGATTTTTACTTTGTCCTTGTAAAAGCAGTTGTGGATTTATCAGTTTTGGGCGGGTCACCAGGCTGATAAATAAGCCACCAAGTTTGTGTAAGCTGCGCTGAATCAGTGGGAGCATAGGAGGTCACTATCAATAGTGTGGCGGTGGAGGTTCATCATCAGGTGAACTGGTAGGGCTGTCGTTACTCAGGCTTTTCATGCGCTGATTCATGACCTTGATCATGCGTTTAAGTTGCTCAATTTCAAGCTCCTGCCTGGAGACAATTTCATTGAGCGTATCCAGTGTGTCTTCCTGAAATGCGACACGGGATTCCAGTTCGGTGATTCTTTCCTGATCGTTCATTCGAACCCTGATAATTTCTGTATCAAATTGGATTTAGCATAGTTTATCAGAGCTAGATATTAAAATGCGGCCCTTATTTATTGCTTATTAAGATAACCTGTTGAAAAAAAGCACTAAATTCGATATACCTTTGCGTTTGGTGGGGTATTTATCTAATTCCATCGAAACAAGTGCTAATAATTATCAACAATGACAAAAAATAATGAGGGTTAATCAGTTGATTCGTAGTCTGATTGTAAGTGTTATAGCGGCTGTTTTGGTACCAGTACTTTTAGGTCCGCTAGCTGGTGTTCAAGTTGAGTTATCTAATATTGCTGCATTGGCAATTATCTTTGTTGTAACTTTTGCGGCTTCAACTATCGCTTCTTCTGGGACTGGTAGTTCTGCTCAGAACAGTGAGTCTGGTTTTAGCGGAGCGGAAGTGGAAACCATTGATGAAAATGACGACCGTGAACAGGGAACTGTAAAGTGGTTTAACGTTTCTAAAGGTTTTGGTTTCATCACCCGTGGCGAAGATGATGATGTATTTGTGCATTTTCGTAACATTCGCGGCCGTGGTCACCGCTCTCTGGCTGAAGGTCAGAAAGTGCGTTTTTACGTTCGTGAAAGTGATAAAGGATTGCAGGCTGAGGACGTTTCAATCGTTCGTGACTGACAATTCTAGCGAGGTTGAAGTTCCTTCAGCCTCGCTTATTCCTCAATTTAATTCACCTGCTTCGCATCCCTCTGCTAAGAAATCCCTTCAAGTATATTTTCCAACCTTTCCTCTATTTTATTTATCTGTGTATAGCCCAGCGCTAAAGGAACAACTTGTTCATTGATTCGCAGATATAAAGAAGGGAAGCCTTGTGCACCTAATTGTTGAGCAAAGTTCAGATGTTGCTGTAGTTTTTGTTCTACCTCAGCACTACGTATTTGTTCACTGAATAGTGTGCTATCAATGTCCAGTGATTCTGCAAGCGCTGTCAGAGTAGACAAATCTGAAGGGTTTTGCGCATTCAAATAGTAAGCCTTTTGAATTGCAGTGATCATTTTGTCAGCTGATCCCGGAGCGATCTCTTCTGCCGTAATAACAGCACGGCAGGATGGGTAAGTACTGCGTCGAGGTGTGTTTTGGCTCCAGAACTCGTAATTGAATTGGGTTCCAGTGGTTTCCTCAATCTGATGCCAGATCGATTGAATACCCTGCTGCATCTTTTCGGGCATAGGCAGGTCTGAATCAGGGGCAAGACCTCCCATAATGTACTGCCATTTAAGGTCTGGATGCCGCTCTTTGAGTTTCTCGGTAACTGACCTGAAGGCCCAACACCAACTGCACATGGGGTCTGCGACATAAATGAACTGGGCCATCATCAAATACCCTTTAATGAATGATTATTCAGAAGTATCGCTTATGATCTTTGGCTAAGGAAATAGTTCAAAGTACGAATATATTTTTTTCTATGAATCTCATACTGTTTTATGGCCTGTTACAGGCTTAAAGAACTGAGTTGAAAGGAACCGGGTATGCCATACGTAAATATTAAAATTACCGATGAAGGTGTGACTGCTGAACAGAAAAAACAGCTGATTGAGGGAGCCACACAGCTACTGGTTGATGTTCTCAACAAAAATCCTGCAACTACTGTGGTTGTAATTGATGAGGTAAATACTGACAACTGGGGTGTTGCCGGTGAAGTAATTACGGAGAGGCGTAAGCAGGGAAAATAATTGAAAAAAAGCCTGACAGAAATGTCAGGCTTTTTTTAGGTATATGGGTTAACCATCCTGGTTGATTTGAGTGATTAGCTCTTGCAGAGAATTTTCTGCTGCAGAGTTTTCAACCTGGCAAGTCCCGGCAGCCTGATGTCCACCGCCGCCATATTTCAGCATTAACTCACCCACATTCGTTTTCGAGTTACGGTCAAAAATGGATTTGCCTGTCGCAAATACGGTGTTTTGCTGTTTGAGCCCCCACATAACATGAATTGAAATATTACATTCCGGGTATAGGGCATAGATCATAAAACGGTTGCCTGCCCAGATGGTTTCTTCGTTACGCAAGTCCAGTACAACCAGATTGTTGTGCACAGTTGAGCAGCGTATTATCTGTTCCTTAAACTTCGCTTCCTGCTCTGTGTATAGCTCAACACGCTCCTTAACATCAGGCAGGGCCAGAATCTCATCGATTGAATGGTTTTTGCAGTAATCGATCAGGTCCATCATCAGTGCATAGTTGGAGATACGGAACTCACGGAAGCGTCCTAGTCCTGTTCGGGCGTCCATCAGGAAGTTAAGTAGCACCCAACCTTCTGCATTCAACACCTCTTCCTTACTGAATTGCGCGGAATCCCCTTTATCAACCGCTTCCATCATCTCGTCCCAGCTTTCTGGAAACGCGCTATGGCCTCCATAATGTTGCCACACTACACGCGCGGCTGAAGGAACATCCGGCAGAATGACATGGTTGTCGCGTTTTTCGTTACGAATGGTTTCAGAAAGGTGGTGATCGAAGCAAAGGTGAACCCCATCCACATAAGGGAGGTTGGTCGTGATATCCCGATCTGTGATATCGATCTTGCCATCCTGCATATCTTTAGGGTGCACGAATTTAATATCATCAATCAGATCAAGGTGCTTAAGTAAAACGGCACACACTAAGCCATCAAAGTCGCTTCGGGTTACCAGGCGAAATTTCTTGTTATCCATTCTGTCTCACTCTAGTTTCTGGTTTTGATCTTTTTAACTTAGCACAAACATTTCTGCTCTCGCAGCGCGAGTAGATAAAAAACTGAGAAATATAGATTTGATTAACTACACTGACTTTTGAATCTGATTTATAGTCGAGACAAACATATCAAGGAGTTAGACGATGGACGTGGGTACAATTGTTTTTCTGGTAATCGTGCTAGGTGCTGTTTTTTATGTGGTCAGTATCTATAACAAACTAGTGGCACTGAAGAATCGTCACCAGAACGCCTTTTCACAAATAGAAGTCCAGCTTAAAAGACGCTACGACCTGATCCCTAATCTGGTTGAAACAGCCAAAGGTTATATGGCTCATGAGCGTGAAACGCTAGAAGCGGTAATACAGGCGCGTAATGAAGCTTCAGCTCTGCTGAAAGGTGCTGCTGCAACTTTAAGCACGGATGCAATGCAGCAGTTGTCCGGCGCTGAAAATGCCTTACAAAGTGCTTTGGGACGGATGAATATAGTGATGGAAGATTATCCGGACCTGAAAGCTAACGAAAATATGATGCAGCTATCAGAAGAGCTGACTACGACTGAGAACCGTGTGGCATTTTCGCGTCAGGCTTTCAACGATGCTGTTACTGCTTACAATACCTATCGCCAGTCATTCCCCCCTGTATTTTTCGCAGCAATGTTTGGCCATCCTGTTGATGCTTGCTTATTGGAGTTTGAAGATAGCGCTCAGATTCAGGCAGCGCCAAAAGTCAGCTTCTGATAACCAATTTCAGGAGCTGCATAAAGGTAAAACACTGATATGGATTTCTTTTCCCAACAGGACAAAGCCCGCCGTAACACCGGATGGCTAGTGATTTTGTTTGTTCTGGCTGTCTTAAGTCTGATTCTCTTAACCAACCTTCTGATTGGTCTCACCGTCTGGTTTATGACTCAGGAGGACACGATGCAGCGTGGCCTCAGTGTTATCTCCCAGACTGATCAAAGTACCATCTCATCGCTGTTTTCCTGGAAAACTTTTCTATTGATCAGCTTAGGAGTGGGAGGTGCAGTACTCTGTGCGATTCTCTACAAATGGTTTCAGCTCTCTTCTGGGGGGAAAGCCGTTGCTGAATCTTTAGGTGGGCGCCGGATCTATCCCAATACTGAGGATAGTGATGAAAAACAGATATTGAATGTTATCGAAGAGATGGCATTAGCCTCAGGTATGCCGGTGCCTGCTGTTTACCTTATGGAATATGAACTGGGCATCAATGCTTTTGCCGCAGGGAATACACCTGCTGATGCTGTGATAGGCGTTACAAAAGGCTGTATTCAACATTTCAAGCGGGATGAGCTTCAGGGAGTAATTGCGCATGAGTTCAGTCATATCCTGAATGGTGATATGCGCCTCAACTTACGTTTAATGGCTCTGCTCCATGGCATCGTATTTATTGGGCTAGTGGGAGAAATGATGCTCCGGGGTTCTGGCCACCGGCGTTCCGGTGGTCGTGTTGCAGCACTGGGTTTTGCACTAATGCTCATAGGTTGGCTTGGTACTTTCTTTGGAAATCTTATCAAAGCTGCGGTGAGCCGGCAGCGTGAGTATCTGGCTGATGCCAGTGCGGTTCAATTTACCCGAAATCCCGACGGCATAGCTAATGCGCTGAAACTGATAGGCGGTTACACCCAGGGGACTGAGATTACTAACTCCCATCGGAGTGAGATGAGCCATATGTTTTTTGGTCAGGCAATCCGCAAAATGGGAGATATGTTGGCAACTCATCCCCCGCTGGTGGATAGAATCCTGAAAGTAGATCCGGATTGGGATGGAAATTACCTTCATCGCGGCAGTGCCACTCGTCTCAAGAAGCAGCAATCTGATCAACAAGAGCGGGAGAAAAAGAGGGAAGTATTTACCCAGACCGTTTTAACAGGGGCTGCTGTAGCGGCGGGGGTTGATGCTGAGAAGCTGTTTTCACAAGATACCAGCCTTGATCAACTCCGAGATGAGATCGATGGTATCCCGGCTCTACTTCATGAACAGGCTCATGATCCGTTGGGAGCGATTGCACTCTGTTATGCGTTGCTCCTGCATCGGGATGAGCAACTGTTAAAAACACAGATGAAGATCATTTCACAAAGCGGGATCTCTGGAGTTGATCGCTTTGTAAATGATATGCAGGCAGATATTCAGCGCTTATCTAAAGCTTCCCGCTTACCTCTGATTGAGCTGCTTTTACCTGCTTTGAAGTGTATGTCGATTGAACAGTATAAGGTCTTTAAACGGACGTTGATGCTGCTTATCCGCGCGGACCGAAAAACAGATCTGTTTGAGTGGTGTTTATTCCAATTAGTCAGGCACTATCTGGCAGGTGAGTTTGAACCGGATAAAAAGCGTAAACCAAAATTTAAAGAGGTGGGGCAGGTCAGTGATGAGTATCAGTTGGTGTTGTCACTGTTGGCTCATCATGGTCATGAGACGCCGGAAGATGCTGAACGGGCATTTAATCGTGGCGCTTCTTCTGCTGGTTTATATAACATCAGTATTCTCCCATTTGAGGAGTGTGAACTGGAACGTTTTATCCAGTCAGTGCATGCACTAGGCAATGCTTATCCCATTTTGAAACCCCGGCTGTTGAGTGGTTTCAGAAACTGTATTGCTCAGGATGGGAAGATAACTGTAGAAGAGAAAGAGATGGTTTCCAGCATTGCCGCTGTGATGGATAGCCCTATTCCTATTTTTGAGCAGGGTACGGCTTGAGCAGTTACTCTCCCAATCTTCTAATACCCAATTTTAAAGTTCTGTTGTCAGAAACTTAATTCTGACAAAACTTTCGTGATTCATGAGACAGGTCAACGTTTATCCCTTGTAAGAGGAGGGTTTTTCATTAAAACTTGCCTGATACATTGGTGGGTGCCGGAAGGAATCTGAATTTGGCAATGTCATTGAACAGGCGAGTTTAGTACAAACTGACCGGTTTGGTGACGTAAGTTGTTGCGATGGAGATGCAGTTTAACCCAAAAAATTGCTCTTTCTGATCAGACAACGGTACCCCCTTGAATCGCTTAATCTCCATTTTAATTCTCATATTGTCGTTTAACGTGATGGCCTCTTCTGAGAAAGAAGTACCAAACATCGTTTCTGTAGATTGGGTTAAGGAACGTCTCACGGATGAACGCTTGGTTATTCTTGATATAAGAGAATATGAAGAGTTCAAACAAGGGCATGTAGAAGGTGCGGTGAATATTCCTGGTCTGGCTAACCTGTTTGATCAGGAAACCTGGTTATTACCCAAGCTTGATCACCTGCAGAACTTATTCAGTAAAGCGGGTATCGACAACAATAGCCTTGTTGTGACTTACGATAATGGAGATTTCTTCTGGGCAGCACGTGCCTATTGGATTCTTGAAGTTCTTGGTCACCAGAATGTCGGTATTTTGGAATATGCTTACGGTAGTTATCTGCAGGAAAACCTACCGAATTCTAAAGAAGATACGGTTGTTACAGCCAAAACCTTTGTTCCTCGTGTTGATAACGATCAGATTCAAACCAAACTAAGTACATTGATGGCTATTGGTAAAGAAACCATCATTGATGGCCGTGCTAATGACCATTATTTAGGTAAAAACTCTATCGCTAAACGCTTTGGTCATATCCCAACCGCTAAAAACTATCCGTGTACTGATAACTTTCAGGTGACGGATGAAGGCGCCAAAATGAAGAATTGGGATGAATTAGCTGCCCTTTACAAAGACATTCCAAAAGACAAAGAGGTCATTCTGTACTGTCAGGGTGGAGCGGAATCTGCTCTCAATTATATCGTTTTACAAAAACTAGGTTATAAGGCATCTATCTATGATGGTTCCTGGAAAGAGTGGGGTAACGACCCTGTCGTGCCAATAGAAAACCCTTCAGCTAAAAGCATGTAGTGCATACCTCAAGCAAAGGTGTGGTAAGGCATTGAGAAATAAAGGCTCGATCAAAAAACGACTGATAGGGATTATTCTGGTTGTTACCTCTTTGATCGGAATTACCGGTTATTCCAGTTTTCTAGCATGGAGCCTTGGTCATCAGTATCAGCGTGTGCTGGAGGTGGCTGAGACCGTGAGTAACATCATAGGTCAAGATGTTGCAAAGATAATCCTGCTGAATGATGTTGCTGCAGCGGCAGATATTACTTCCAGTCTAAAGTCGTTCCCCAATCTGAATTCGATGGTACTGTACAACCTTACTGAAGATCCTGTTTATCAGTACAGCAAGGATGAAGCGAGTTTTAAGGTTTCACCTTTACCATCACAAGATAAGCGGAACATCAAAGTGGAAGGTAATGTTGCCAGCTTATTTATTGATGCTGTCTATCAGGACAATCACTTGGGTTATGCTGCTCTAAATGTCAGGGTCCTTACTTTAAAAGAGATGGTGCAACGTGATGCAATCGCGTTGCTTTTGATGGCAATGTTCCTGTTTTTAGCCTCTTATCTGCTTGCCATAATCTATGCAAGAAGGTTTACCCAGCCCATTCTCTATTTGGTTTCTTTTCTGGAAAAGATTACTTATCTGGATGCTTTACGTGAACGTGTTAATACAACAGAGCAAAACGAATTTGGTACCTTGTATGACGAAGTTAATACCATGCTGGAGAGGATTGAGTCTGCGCAGGAAGCACAGAAGCTGGCCGCTGTAGCCTTTGAAATACAAAGTGGTATGGTTATTACGAATGCTGGTAATGTCATCCTCAAAGTTAATAAAGCGTTTACTGAAATAACCGGCTATACCCCTGAAGAGGCTATCGGTAAAACTCCTGGCATGCTTAACTCCGGTCTTGAGAGTAAAGCGTTTTACCAGAATATGTATCACACTCTGGCTGAACATCATCGGTGGAGCGGTGAGATCCGCAATCGTCATAAAGACGGTACTATCTACCCAGAATATCTTACGATTCAAGCGGTGCTGGATGATACTGATACCGTAATCTACTACGTAGCTTCGTTTCAGGACCTTACTCTGCAGAAAGAATCGGAAGCAAAACTTGAATACCTTGAGAATTTTGACACCCTTACTGGCCTGAGTAATCGTGATCGTCTAACACGTCGGATAGAGCAGCATCTCGATAGATCTGATCTGAATGGATGGGGAGCTTTGGTCTGTTTTGATTTTAAAGATTTTAAACTGATTAATGATGCCTATGGGCATACCTGTGGTGATGAACTTCTACAGCAGGTTGCAGAACGGATTAGTAGTGAATTCAAAGAGAGTGCACTGATTGCCAGAATCGGTGCTGATGAATTTGCTATGTGGTATCCATGTATGGAACAAGAGAGTGATCAGGCATCTATTCAAAGTAAGCTGCTAGCGGAGTCCTTGATTGCCGTATTAAGTCATCCATATCGAATACAAGGCATAACCATCAGTACTATTCCTGTAATTGGTATCACTCTCTATCAAGGAGATTGTGCTGATGCGTTAGTTATTCTGAAACAAGCGGATAGTGCTCTCCACAGTGCTAAGCAGTCCGGTAGAAGTATTGCGTTTTTTGATCAGAAAAATGAACACGCTTCTCTTGCACATCTCGATTTGTATACACAGCTATTACTTGCAAGAGAGCAACGACAGTTCGAACTATACTATCAGCCGCAACATGATATCGAAGGGTGTATTAAAGGTGTTGAGGGATTAATACGCTGGAACCACCCAGAACGTGGGCTTATATCTCCTCTGGATTTTATCCCTCTTGCGGAAAAGACTGGCGAGATTGTGTCAGTTGGCATGTGGGTAATTCAAACTGCTTGTAAACAACTTGCTTCTTGGCAGCAAGAGGAGGTAACAAAAAACTGGCACCTGGCGGTAAACATAAGCCCCAAACAGTTCATGCAGGATGAGTTCGTAACAGATGTGGCCCGATGTATATCTCAAAGTCAGGTTGATGCCAGAGGGCTAAAGTTTGAGCTGACAGAGTCTCTGTTGGTGGATGATCCTGAAAAAGTAAAATCTAAGATGGTCCAGTTGAGGGAGTTAGGCATACATCTCGCACTGGATGACTTTGGTACGGGATACTCATCACTGCAGTACCTGAGAGAGCTGCCATTTGATCAGGTCAAAATTGATCAGGCTTTTGTTAAAGGGATGTCTTCTAATCAGGGTGACCTTGCCATTATAAAAAGCATTCTACACATGAGTGAGGCCTTTAGTTTGGAGGTGATCGCTGAAGGGGTAGAAACAGAGGAGCAGCTTAACCTTCTAAAATCGTTTGGTTGTAAACGTTTCCAGGGATATTATTTCTCCCGCCCGACACCCGTTGAGATGTTGTTTCTACCTGAATAAATGCAACAATTCCAAGTATTGTCATGTTCAGCTGGCTAAGCGAGAGCGGGGTGCATGAGATAAAATCTTTAATTCCTCCTCAATGTGCTCAATTGAGTAATCTACATAACGTTTTCCCATAACCAGACGGCTTAGTTTCCTTCCTTCAAGATGAATGTAGACATGATCGTGCGCGCGTTGAAATATGACCGTATCCCCTTCCGGATTAGGTTTAAAACTTCCATCTTCAAATACCGAATCAAGTTGTACAACTAATGTGTGGTCATTTTTGTTTTCTATTACTGTAGCGGGAATGCAATGTCCGTTTTCCAGGATAGAAACCCCGGAGCCTGTTCTATAAATAGCATATTTATCTTCAGCTTTACGTCGCAGTAGTTCGTCAACCACCTCAGTTAGAATATTGATGACGACTTCGTGCTCACCCTGAAGTCCGATAAGCTCGCGGCAGTATTCGTGTTTGTCATTGGCTGAGACCCAGCCGGGAAGGTTGGTGTCGATCACGACTTCCCTGATTCGACGGTTAAATTGGTTGATATCCATATGCTACTCCCTGTAATTATGCCACATCCTGGTGCGTTTCTTAGGGAGTAGGTTAGACCTAGTTAGAGGGAATGCAAGAAACCGGAGTGTTTCTAGAGCTGAAAATAATTCATAGAAAGGTGGCAGCTTACTGCTGTTGATCCTTTTGCCACACCAGTGAGAGGGATACAGAATCTGCAAAACGCAGTGCATGAGGCTTATCTATAGTCACTTTTGCATACACCGTGCTGGGGTGTTTACTGCATATCTCCAGAACATCAGAAACCAGCTTTTCCAACAGTAAAAAACGTCCTTCTTCCACGTGTTTTATCACCTCTTTGGTGATGACTTTGTAGTTGAGTGCTTTTTCCACATCATCGTCAGCAAAAGCTGGTGTAGCAGGGTATTGGATCTCAATATTAATGACCACATCCTGCTGTTTCTCCATCTCTTCTGGGTTGAAACCAATATAGGTACGAAGGCGAAGGTTGGTGATGTTAATAATAGCGTTGCTGAGCGACATAAAAATTGTTCCCTTGAGTGCCTGGTTTTGGGCTGCCAGAAGTAATAAATTCCGAAGACGAATGTTAGATGCTGTCAATCGGTAGCTTAATTGTAAATGTAGTGCCTTGATTCTCTTCACTGGATATCAGAATTTCGCCCTGATGGTCCTGTATTATGCTGTATACGATGGCTAAGCCCATTCCGGTTCCTTTACCAACCGGTTTTGTTGTAAAAAAAGGAACAAAAACCTCTTTCTGTAGCTCTTCGCTCATTCCACAACCGTTATCGGAAATCTCCACAATTACATTTTGACCTTCAACTCGGGTGGATAGGGTTATTGTGGGATTGCTAATTTCCTGGGTTGCGTGTTTTGCATTGATGATCAGATTGAGAAATACCTGATTTAGCTCATTAGGGTTACAAGTGATTTCAGGGATAGGGTCTAAGTTTTTCCTGATACAAACATGGCCTTTTAATTCACTGTTTAGAAGTTTTAGTGTGCTCTCTATTCCTGCAACCAAATCGCTTGAACATCGGTCAGAGGTCTGAGTTCGAGCAAAGCTACGTAGGTTGAGAATAATCTCAGTAACTCGTTTTAACCCTTCATTAGTGTCGGCAACCAGTTCAGGAATATCGTCTGTAATGTATTCTAAATCTTCGTTTTTTAAGAGCTCTGAAAGTTGTAGCTGTGCTGATTCCGGTAGTTTATCTAGAATCTGTTTGCAGTGCTGATACAAACGGTCATAGGATTTCAGGTAAAGCTGTAATGACTCTATATTGCTGCTGACAAAGGCAAGGGGGTTGTTTATTTCGTGGGCGATACCAGCAGATAGTGTACCCAGCGTCGCTAGCTTCTCATGATTTAGCATAATTGCTTGCTGTTTTTTGAGTTGGCTAAAGCTCTCTTCAAGCTGTTGGTTTTTAAGATAAAGTTCTCGTGCTTTATCTTCCAGCAATTTCTCGGCATGCAGCCGAGCATCTCTTTCTCGTTTATAGGCGACTTCGTATGGATCTTTTTCTTTGCTCATCATTTAAACCTAATGATCAAATCACAGTGATCAGCCCCTTTATGTATGCATACAGGGTGACTTATCTCAACCTGTTCCTGGTAATGCATAGCCGCTCCACGGATCAGTCCTTCAGCCAGTATACAAAGCTTTCTAGGGGAGCGGTATTGCATAACTAAATGATTATTATCGGGTTCTGAATATGTGAATTGGGGTAGATTCGGGCTGTCATAAAGTTTCTTAACTTCCATATGGATCACAGAATCTACACTTTTAAGAAAAGATTTAAGATCTTGCTCGGAATCTACAAAGATAGGGTAGCGTTCAGCCAGCTTTGCAAAGAGATATTCACCAAAAGCACCAACAACTTCCTCGATGGGTTTATCCAGCTCAGTGGATACGTGTTCTACAAGCGTAAAAAGCTCACTATCCGGGTAGCTATCACCGGCTGTATGGAAATGATTATCAGGGCAGCTTTGTTCCAGAATTTTATTCCAATGAGCCATGCCTAGATGCTCTACGACCATCTCTTCTAATACATTGAAAATGACTCCTTTCACGACTTGCACCTCTGTTGCTTCAAAACAATTCTCAGTATATGAAAAAATTTAAAAACTTAATTCACTCTTTAGTGAGCCGAAAAGGCACCATCTTTGGCTTTTGATCGCTGGATCAAATTTATGGAGTTGGTTTCAGGCACTCTTTAGGTACGGCTTATTTTCTACTTATATCTTCAGGTGAGATCCCTGATCATCGATAGCCAAAATGCTCATGTTTAGAGTAGACGAAATTCATATGTGTCGCAAATGTCGCATTAATTATGAGTTTCGGAAGTTTAAATTTGTTATACATGCGACATTTGTGACATTTGTATTTTTTGTGTATGGTGTAGTCATATATCCTTAAGATTTATTAAGTAGAAGTATTGTGGTGCTGTTATGAAAACGTTAACTACAGGTGATATAGCGAAGGTTTGTGATGTCAATCTCAGAACGGTCATCCGTTGGATTGAACGTGGTGAGTTACAAGCTTTTAAATTGCCTGGTAGGGGAAATAATCGCGTTACAGAGAAAGACTTTGTCGCTTTTATGCGCAAGCACGGTATGCCTATCCCGGAGCAATTCCAACATGCCGCCCTAAACAGAGTATTGATTGTTGACGATGAAGTTCAAGTAACGAAGGCTATCAATCGAGTGTTACGGGGTGCAGGGTACGAAGCTATTGAAGCTAATGATGGTTTCTCTGCAGGAAGCAAGCTTATGAAAGAGCGGCCTGCTTTGATGACACTGGATTTAAGCATGCCTGGTTTAGATGGATATGATGTGATCAGGTTTGTACGTCAGGCCCCAGGGATATCTGATACTAAAATTTTGGTGATTTCAGCGCTTGATGAACGTGACCTTGAGCGGGCAATTGAGTGTGGTGCAGACGCTGTGTTGCAGAAGCCATTTGCTAATTCTGAGTTACTAGCCGCGATTGAAACGATTCTTGCATTGGGTCAGCGGAAAGTCGGTAGTTAACAGCTGCACCGTATCGATAACTAGAACAAATGAATTTGAAATTTCAGGACGAAATAGAGATGAACCAGGCGAAAGTGCTTTTTGTAGATGATGAGGTTGGCGTATTGCGTTCTTTGAAGCGTGGGTTACGTTTACGTCGTCGAGACTGGGAGATTCAGTTTCACCAATCACCTCTGCAAGCTTTAGATCAACTGGACCAATTCTCGCCATGGATTGTGGTCAGTGATAAGCGCATGTCAGAAATGGATGGCCTGGACTTTCTCGCTCAGGTCAGAGAGCGTTTGCCTGAAGCCGTTCGGATTCTATTGAGTGGAGATACCAGCGGAGAATCTGCGTTGGGAGCGACAGAGGTCTCACATCTGCTTCTGGCTAAACCGTTTGATATTGATGATTTGATTGAGATTTTAGAACGCACATATTGTTTATATTCCCTTCCAGTATCTGCGAAAAGCCGTCAAGTGTTGGGAGATATAAAAACGCTCCCAGTTTTGCCTGAAGTTTATCAGTGTTTGGTAGATTATTTGCGAAGTACTGATCAGCCTGATGTTAAGAAAATTGCAGAGATCATAAGTCGTGATACAGCTATTTTGAGTAAAGTTCTTCAGGTCTCCAATTCCTCATTTTTTGGTTTTTCTTCGCCGGCACAGAGTATTCAGGAAGCCGTGGTTCGACTGGGTAATGATCTGCTTTCCCAGATGGTCCTCAGTATTGGTTTGTTTGAAGAGAGTGAGCTTGACCAGCAAGCGCATAGAGCTTTGCTTGCGCAGTCCGAAAAAATATCGGAAAAAATGCTCACGATGGCCAGGTTTGCTGATGTGCCAAAACAGATATTAGATAAGTTGTATATAACAGGGTTATTACATAATGTAGGTGCTTTAGCCCCTGAAATTGATGATCCGGATATCAGCCATATTATTGGAGCTTATTTACTGAAGCTTTGGGGCTTTGAAACCGAGCTCGTAAACGCTGTTTTATACCAGAATGATAACGAATACATTGATGAATCATTGCTCCTCCCATTTTTACGTGTGGCATTAGCCTTAGATGATGAAAAGGGGGTAACTGATACGCTTAATTTTCTACCCGAAAGTGATTTGAGACACACCAAAGTACAGGCGTTCCTGCAACAAATATAAAAAGGTGCTTATGATGAAAAAGATATTATGCGTAATGCTATTAGGTTTTTTCGCGACTGTTACAGCACAGGCAGAAACAATTACATTCGGGATTGTACCGCAACAGTCAGCGAAGAAATTAGCGAGGCTTTGGACGCCTATCAGTAGCTATCTCAGTGAGAAAGCAGGGGTCGAAGTATTGTTTAGTACAGCACAGGATATTCCCACCTTTGAGAAACGGTTGTTGGCTGGCGAATATGATATGGCATATATGAATCCGTACCATTATACGGTTTTCCAGCAAAAGCCTGGTTATGATGCGATAGCTAAACAGCGAGATAAACGTATAAAAGGTATTGTGGTGGTGCATAAGGATAGTCCGATCCAGTCTTTAACTGAGTTAAATGGACAAACATTGTCATTCCCGTCTCCAGCAGCTTTTGCCGCCAGTGTTTTACCTCGGGCCAAAATGGAGAAAGATGGAATTAATATCACCCCTAAATATGTTTCTTCACATGATTCAGTCTATCTAACCGTCTCGCGGGGGTTGTTCCCGGCTGGTGGTGGGGTTATGAGAACATTCAATAATACAGCGACTGAAGCTCGTGAGAACTTAAGAATCTTGTGGACTACGCCAGCATATACCCCCCATGCAATTGCAGTTCATCCAAGAGTGAGCCAGGGCGTGAAAGAAAAGCTACAACAAGCATTACTATCGATGAATGAAGATGAGCAGGGACAAGCGCTACTGAAAACAATCAATTTTAAGGGCATTGAAACTGCGAAAAATAAAGATTGGGATGATGTGCGTGGCTTGAATATTAAACTGTTGCAACATCTGCTGCAGTAATCTGTGTATGGAAACCAGACATGAGAATGTCACTTAGGCTTAAAACAATTCTGGGTATAGCAACCATTGAGGCTTTATTACTGCTTTTGTTGGTTTCAATGACGCTGGATTACCTGCGTTCAACCAACTATGAGGGATTAACTAAACGAGCTTCTACGACTGCAACCCTGTTTGCAACGACCACTAAAGACGCTGTGCTGAGTTATGACTTGGCGTCTTTAGAGGCGTTTGTCACCGAGGTGATGAAAAACCCGGATCTCGTATATGCCCGAGTATTAGGCCCACAGGGAACCGTTTTTGCTCAGGCAGGTGAAGCATCGGTGTTAGGCCTAGTGTTTCAAGCAGACAAGGATGTAGAGCAAATTACGGATGGCGTATTTGATACCTTTGCTGAAATCAGTGAGGGGGGAAAAACATATGGCCGTGTTGAGCTTGGTATTGATATCAATAGTCTGACTGAGACGATCAATGAAGCGAAACAGAAAAGCGCGACGATAGCTGCACTAGAAATGGCATTAGTAGCACTCTTCTCGCTTATTCTAGGTACTTACCTGACCAAGCAACTTAACGTTTTGACTAAAGCCGCGAAGTCTATTTCCAGAGGACGGTTAGATATTGAAGTGCCGGTGTCTGGTCATGATGAAGTGGCAGATGTTGCCAAAGCGTTCAATTCTATGGCCGGAAACCTCAAAGAGGTGAGCGCCAGAAGGGACGAGTTTGAGCTGGAACTACGAAAGCTAAATCAATCACTTGAACAGCGGGTTGAGAAACGTACACAGCAATTACAGGAAAAAAATAGCCAGTTAGAGCAAGCAAACAGAGAGATTAAAGAGACTCAAGCGCAGCTTGTACACTCAGAGAAAATGGCGTCTGTCGGTATTTTAGCTGCAGGTGTGGCCCATGAAATAAATAACCCTATGGGTTTCGTGATAAGTAATATCAGTACGCTTGAACTCTACGTGCAAAATTACCGTAAATTGTTAGAGAGCTATCAAAAGCTGGCAGCTGCAGACAGTTCTCAAGAGCGTAAGCAACTGCTTGAGGAGATTCAGGGGCTTGAGCAGGAAGTTGACCTCGAGTTTATGTCGGAAGACATCGAAGAGCTGATGAATGATACAAAAGAGGGAACGAACCGTGTTAAAGAGATCGTTAAGGGATTAAAAGAGTTCTCTCATGTGGATCAGTCTGAAAACTTCCATATGGCAGATATTAATGCGTGTATTGAAACCACGTTAAAAGTAGTCAATAACGAACTTAAATATCATTGTGAGTTGGTGACTGAGCTCGGTGAACTGCCTGATATTTACTGTGCTCCAGGACAGATTAAGCAGGTTCTGTTGAATTTATTACTTAATGCTGGGCACTCAATCGAAGATAAAGGCACGATTACTATCACAACTGAATGCATGGACGATCAGATTAAAATCTGCATTCAGGACACAGGTTGTGGCATTGATGAACATCAGATGGATAAGTTGTTTGATCCATTTTTTACGACGAAATCAGTTGGTGAAGGAACAGGACTAGGCTTGGCAATATCTTATGGAATTATTGTTGATGAGCATAAAGGTAATATTGAAGTCAGCAGTGAAGTAGGAAAGGGGACCGAATTTACTATTACGCTGCCGGTAGTTACTCAGCCCGATTAGTAAGGTCATAGTAAATCAAGAGTCAATAAGACAACTTGGGATTATCAAAATAACAATAACAGGATCAAGAGGTGGTAAATGGAATATACAGATAACACTGTTCTTATTGTGGATGACGAACAAGGCATACTTAATTCGCTTAAGCGCCTACTGAAACCTCTAAAATGTCAGGTGTTGGTGTCCTTGTCTCCTCTTGAAGCTCTGGAGAACCTTAAAACCCAACCTGTGGATGTGGTCATCAGTGATATGCGCATGCCAGAAATGGGCGGGGAGTGTTTTCTTGAGCAGGTGGCAAAAGATTACCCTGAGACCGAACGTATTGTGATTACTGGCTATTCTGATGCGCAGGCAACGATTGATGCGATTAACCGCGGTCAGATAAGCCGCTTTATGCTTAAACCCTGGCAGGATGAAGAAGTCGTTAAAGTTGTGAAAAAAGGCTTTGAGGTCGCTGCGTTAAGACAGGAAAATTCCCGCCTGCAGGCCGAAACACAGGAAAAAAATGCTGAGTTAGAACGGCTGAATCAATCCCTGGAAAGCAAGGTACAGGAACGGACCGAACAGCTTAAAGTAGCTAATGAACATCTGAAAGGCAGCTATCGTTCGGTGGTGCGGATGTTTTCTGCTCTTTCTGCACGTCGCTTGGGGATTAAAGCTTCTGGCGAAAACCAACAACTCAACAAGCTTATGGTCGCTGTTGCCTCCAAAACCGGGGTAGAGGGGAAAGAGTTAAAGCAGCTCTTCTATGCTTGGCAGTTACGCCATATCGGTAAAGTCAGTTTTCCCGATACTCTCCTGAAAGAGTCTTATGTACAGATGAATCCTGAGCAACAACGCGAATATCAGCAACATCCCGTTATGGCTCATGCCGCCTGTTTGTTGGTAAAACCGTTGTATGAGGCAGGGCAGGTTATTCTTCAGCATAAAGAGTATCTGGATGGCTCAGGCTATCCAAAAGGAAGTAAGGCTGATGATATAAAATACCGGGCCCAGATACTCTGTGTTGTAAATGATTATGTGGAGTTGATTAATGGACTATACGATGAACGACACTATAGCTCTTCGGAGGCGCTTAAGTACCTCAGCGAGACTGCGGCAGAACGTTACAATCAGAATGTCGTGACGATTTTGGGTAAAGCTCTTGAAGAACTGGCTCAGGAAAAAGAGATCTATAACGATTGCTGTATCAAAAGCCATGAACTCAAAGCCGGTATGATGCTGAGTCGCGATCTGATCAGTGATGAAGGTATCTTGCTGCTCAGTGCTGATCAGATAATTGATGCAGCAGCAATCGAACGTATTCGTGATATGGAGTTTAATCTACAGGAACTCTTTAAAATCTATGTCACCCAATAAGAGGTGCTCTAGGTCTATATTGAGGTTTGGGTTGAATCAATTTCGCAGTGATTGTGTATAACCATAACCTAAAAGATTTAGTAGTAGGCGAATACTTTATGAAACCATTAAAGTTGTCTAATATAGTTGTTGTTTTCGCATAGTTACTCTGGTTTTATCCGGTAATTTTTCGGTTCGCATCTTATAGAGGGAGTAAAGATGGGAAGAATATATTGTTGTACTTTGTTATTTCTTCTTGCCTTACCTTCTTTTGTCAAAGCAGAAACTACTGGAGATTCTGTTCACAACAGTCTGAACGTAACTGCCGGAGTCGTCAGTAACTTTCCTCCTCAATACTCACTTGATGAGAATGGTCGACCGCAAGGGTTTGCGATTGACTCCATGAATGCTATCTCAAAGATTGCGAATGTGAGTGTGGATTATAAGGTTTACGGTTCGTGGGGAGATTTATCGAAAGCTCTTCGAACAGGTGAGGTAAACCTTATTCCGAATAATGGGATAACAGGTCTACGACGTGAATATTCTGACTTTTCTCAACCTATTGAAACGTTTGCTATCTCTGTATTTGTTCGTAAGAACAGTGGGAGTGCAAAGACACTCGGCGATTTGAAAGATACTGTTATCGGTGTGGTTGAGAGAAATGCAGCCATTCGATTTTTACATCAGCGAAATTACAAAACTAAAACCTATCCTGATTTTTCTAACCTTTTGGTAGAGCTGATTAGTGGCAGAATAGATGCTGCAGCTTATCCTGCGCCAGTTGTATGGCTTCTAGCTCGGGAAGCAGGGTTAGAACACCGTATCTCCCCTATAGAACCGCCTTTAGCGGAAATTAAACGAGGAATGGCTTTTCCTAAAGGTCATACAGAGTTGCTCAACAGGTTTGATGATGCCATATCTCAATTCATTCAATCTGAAGACTATAAGGATATATACGGAAAATGGTATGCCGCACCAGCACCTTACTGGAGCTCTCAGCGGGTAATTATGCTTTTATCGGTTGTGGTCGTCCTCCTTCTTGTAATTACATTTGTGTGGCGTAATTTCAGTCTGCGAAAAATCAATAGGCAGCTCAGGCAAGAAACTGTTATTCGAAGCCAAGCAGAAACAAAGCTTAAATTTCTAAATGCAGAACTTGAGGAAAAAGTTGAGCTACGCACAGCTGAACTTGCCAAACGTAATCAAATCTTAAGCACTATCGATAGCCTTAGAGAAGACTTTATTAAAGAGACTGCTGCTTTAGCCTTATTTCCTGAATTACTTGAAAGCCTCAAGTCTTTAACAGATAGCGAGTATGGCTTTATTGGAGAAGTGCAATACGATCAGACTGGATCTAAATACTTGAAGGTTTATGCCATTAGTAATCTCTCCTGGAACGAAGAAACGAACCGCCTTTACGAGAGTTTTTTTGATAATGGAATAGAATTTAAAAAGTTAGATAACCTGTTTGGCAGGGCAATAACTCACGGTAATACAGTCATATCGAATGACCCTGTAAATGATGACAGAAGCTCAGGGTTACCAAAAGGCCATCCGGAACTAACTTCATTTATTGGAATCCCTGTCTTCTTTGGTGAAAGGCTTGTCGGTGAAATTGGTTTAGCAAATAGAAACGGGGGCTATGACGAGAGCATACTTAATGACCTCGCTCCTGTTGTTGATGCGCTTGGTCAAATCATTGTTGGACGCTGGGACAGGCAAGCACGATTAGAGGCAGAAAAGGAGTTGAAAGAGCTTGCTTCTACAGACCCATTAACGGAAGTTTCGAATAGAAGAAGCTTTGAATCAAAACTCATTGATGAGATGGCTAGAGCAAATCGCTATGAAGAGCCTTTAAGTTTGCTAATGCTAGACATTGATCATTTTAAAGAAGTGAATGACCACTATGGTCATGATGCTGGGGATATTATCCTCAAAGAGCTGACTAATGAGATCAAAGATCAGGTTAGAAAAATTGATTTTATCGCTCGTTGGGGGGGAGAAGAATTTATGATTATACTCCCTAAAACCCCACTAGAGATGGCAAAAGCTTTCGCAGAAAGGCTACGAAAGCAAATTGAAGCCTATGCGTTTTCGTACCACTCTGAAACAACAATTAGTTTAGGCATAACTTCTTTTCATAGAGGCGAAAATAAAGACGATTTTGTCTCACGTGCTGACCAAGCTTTATATGAGGCGAAGGAATCAGGCCGAAATCGAGTTGCATTCCGGGATTAAAGGCTCATGTACCCAAATGAGGGAATCACCGCTTGCGCAAAACCAGACTACCAATCGAGTAGCCAGCGCCAAACGAACAGAGAACACCGGTATCACCTGATTGCATATCCTTATGATTCAAATTAAACGCAATCAAAGAGCCCGCTGAGGCGGTGTTCGCGTATTGATCAAGAACAATTGGGGCTTCTTCCGCAGAGGCATTTCGGCCAAGCAGTTTTTTACCGATCAAAAGATTCATATTGATATTGGCCTGATGCAACCACCAACGTTTCACTTGAGTGTTTTCAATCTCTAAGCCCTGAAGTTGCTGGGTGATATGCTCCGCAGCCATTGGGCAGACTTCTTTAAATACCTTACGTCCATTCTGGATAAAGAATTTATCAGCGCCGAATGGATCGCTGTCTTCGGCGTAGGAGAGGTAACCGAAGTTAGAACGGATATTGTTGGAAAATTGAGTCACAGCTTTGCAACTTAAAACTTCATAACTATGTTCCGAATTGCAGCTTGAAGCGGTTTCCAGAATTGTTGCGGTAGCCACGTCGCCAAAAATAAAGTGGCTGTCCCGGTCGCGCCAGTTGTTCTGGGGGGATGTTAGCTCAGGGTTGATTACGAGTACGCAGCCTGCGGTTCCAGCTGTGATCATCTCGTAGGCGCGTTGCAGAGCGAAAGTTGCAGCAGAACAGGCGACCAGCATATCGAACCCAACGCCTTGAATACCCAGCTCATTCTGCACCTCGATAGCGATGGCAGGGTAGGAGCGCTGAGTATAAGAGCAGGCAACAATAACAGCATCGACATCTTCAGATTTTTTGTTAGCTGCTTCGAGTGCTTTGAGCGCTGCTTTTTTTGCCATTTCAGCTTGATGGGATAGCTCTTCGTTAGAACGAGGCTCAATATAGGGCCGCATGCGGTCAATATTGAGAATCCCTTCTTTACGGTAAACGTAGCGGTTTTCAATACCTGAAGCTTTAGTAATAAATTCTGCACTGGAGAGAGGTTTAGCTGCAAGCTCACCGGATTGTATCTGTGTTGCATTTTCACGGTTAAACTTTTCGGCAAAGCCATTATACGCGCTGACCAGCTCTTCATTACTGATTGAATGTTCAGGCGTCCAGAGGCCGGTGCCGCTGATAACAACTGAGTTGGTGTTATTTGTCATAAACTAAACTCTTGGCTTTGTGTTTTTATGAGTAACGACAGCAACGAAACGGGAAGCTGTGAACGATATTGATAGTTAATCATTGTGTCTTAAAACGGTAACAGCGCCAGTTACATAAATCGGCGTTATTGGGTGACATATATGTGCAGAGGCGTTGGGGATGAGTCGGAAATGAATAGGGATTGGAAAATGCAGGCAAATTTTCTGTTTCAGATGGAGAAGCCTGAGCATTTCACAAACTACAAGCATTGTGATGAATGTGCGGAGCATGATGAGACTCTTCGGACTGCTGAACTTCAAACTATAGGCCTTGATGAGTTGGGTAATCCAGGCTGGGACCCCATTTGTTTCTGCTCCGATGAGGGTAAGCGTTACCTGACGCCTGCTTTTATTCGTTTAACTTTGGATACCTTAGACAATGAATTCTATTTGGAGCAGTTTCTTTTTCATCTGCAGGGGGACGGAATTGGAAACAGTTACTTTGATAGTTGTTCAATGGAACAAAGGACTTTTATCGCCGAATTCCTCTGCTATCTATTGGAAAACTACAGTGAATTAATAGATAAAAACCTTTGTGGAGATGATCTTCTGCGTGCCTATGAGATCTGGAGTCAGTAACGTTAATCTCTGGATGGCGGTAAAGAGTATGTACCTGTGACATGGGCAACAGGTTCAGGCTCACCTTCGGAGTAGAGATACACTTCACCCACCACAAGCGTTCTGCCAACCTTAAGCAGTTCGCATTCAGCAATGATTGCCTTTTCTGAAGAGGGCTTTCGCAGGAAATTTATATTCAGGCTGGTGGTTACGGCGAGGGCCACTAATCCGATTTCACCCAGAATAGCTACGTAGAGAGCAACATCTGCCACTGCCATCAGCACAGGCCCGGATACTGTGCCGCCAGGCCTTAATTCCTCAAAGCCAATTTCATGACTTAATACACAGGAGCGATTACCAACCGACTCTACTGTGCATTTCGTTTGGGGGAACTCTTTACGCAGAAATTCTGCCATTTCTGATTTTGAAACCATTACTCTCTCCTGGCGTAATTCCTGCCTTACGTAATTCTCTTAAACGTAATTTAGGGGCATCGCTGTACTATCAACTATCTTACGCATAATAAATGCAGACTTTACACCGGTTACCCCGCGGATACGGGTAATCTTACCAAGCAGGATATCCTGATAACGATCCATATCCGGGACAGCGATCTTTAGCTGGTAGTCGGCATCATGCCCGGTAATCAAGTAACACTCCATCACTTCGGGTAGTGATTGGATAGTTCTCTCGAACTCTTCAAAACGCTCCGGGATATGCTTGTCCATGCTGATATGCAAGATGGCAAATAGGTTCAAATCTATTGCTTTTTCATTGAGTCGGACGACCCGGTCCCTTATTACGCCTGATTCCTGCAATTGTTTGACTCTTCTAGAGCAGGGCGCTGCTGTAAGACCAACCCGTTCAGCCAGATCCTGATTGGATAACTCGCCGTTATCCTGCAACTCACGCAATATTTTTAGATCAAACCGGTCCAGCGAGATAGAAGTTTTCATGACTTTTGTTTTTATAGCAATGTTATTTGGGCTTTTAGTTTATTTGCTTTTTTTATATTGCGCAAATTGTGATTTTTGGGGTAAATGAGATCGGTAATTGCGCAGTAAGCGCTATAAACTTGTCTTCATCGGT
>NZ_JAAEQH010000308.1 GCF_024231755.1 Neptuniibacter sp. | reverse complement strand
GAGTAACCGATAGCGTTCAGAGAAGTAGAAACAGACTGTACTACAGATGCAGAACCTGGCTGTTCGTTAACATTGTTTTTGAAGTCACCTTTACACAGGCCTTTCTTCTTGAAGTAGCCGTAAGTACCGGATACAGAGTTACGACCGAACAGCTGGATGCTCTTATCAGCCAGAGAACCTGCTACACCTACGTCACCCCAAGTTTTAGCGTCTGCAGCAGCGCCACACTTACGAGTAGAAGAGAAGATCGCGTCAACCTGAGCGATAGTCAGACCTTCGATTGGGTTGTCTTTGTGTGCGAAAACAGCCAGAGCGTCGATAGCAACAGCTACTGGAGTTGGCTTGTAGCCGAATTTCTTTTCGAACGCTTCGATCTCTTTGTCTTTCATCTTACGAGACATAGGACCAACGTTAGAAGTACCTTCAGTCAGTGCTGGTGGAGCAGTAGAAGAACCCGCAGCCTGAATCTGGATGTTAACGTTAGGGTAGCTACGCTTGAACTCTTCAGCCCAAAGAGTCATCAGGTTAGCCAGTGTGTCGGAACCTACAGAAGACAGGTTACCAGAAACACCAGACGCCTTAGTGTAAACAGGAAGGTCTTTGTCCAGCAGGTCAGATGCATTTGCAGCTACGCAAGTTGCAGAGATAGCAACAGCAGCAAACAGCTTTTTCATTGGTTTCATGTAGAGGCTCCAGAGAGTCTTAATTTTAAATTTAGGTCTAAAGAACAGCTTCGTTGTCCTTTGATGGGGGAGAACTATAGGCAGCTTTAATGACAGAAATGTGACAGGTAATGTCATTTTTTATTTTTAGTTCATTTTTGCAGCAGAGAGTTTGTCTTGTTGCGACTTTGGTATAAGCTGCGAACAGAGATAACAATAAAACAGCATTAATCATCCTGCTTTCGTGCTGGTAATTGCATGCAAGTAAGGTTTTAGGTCGCAATTATTATGACTGAGAACAACGATCAAACCTCCACGCCAGAAGGCGAACTGATGTTACAACTACCCGCTACAAGCGAGTCCACCAATATGTTTGGTGATGTCTACGGCGGTTGGGTTTCTGCAAAAATGGTACAGGCATCTGAAATCTTCGCTGCCAGACTTTCACAGGGACGGGTATCAACGGTATCTATAGGTCAGATGGCGTTTATGTCACCTGTACTGAGCGGCACCGTGATGTCGTTTTACACTCGATTGGTTGAGACAGGTACCAGCTCACTAAGGATTCAAGTTGAAGCCTGGGGCTGTTGCCCTGATGGAACTGAGTTAAGAAAAGTTACCGAGACAGAATGTGTTCAGGTAGCGATCGACGGGCACGGTCATATTCGCGCCTTGGATTACCTGAAAGGGTGAATTGTATGGCCGAATATAATGGTTCCTGTCACTGTGGGGCAGTTAAGTTCAGCTTTACCGCCCCAGCAATTACAGATGGTTTGCGTTGTAACTGTTCTATCTGTACTAAAAAAGGTGCTCTGATGAGCAACTTCTTTATCGCACCAGAGGATCTGAAAATTCAGGCGGAAGAGGGGGTTTTAAATACCTATCAGTTTGAAACCCACACCGCCAAACACCACTTCTGTAATCAGTGTGGTATCTACACTTTTCACCAAACGCGCAGAAAGCCAGGTTACTTCCGGGTGAATTTGGGCTGTGTTGAAGGTTTGGATACGCTTACGCTGCCAGTTGTGATTGCTGATGGGGCTGCTTTTTAAGGCTTAAAAGTTCTTAACCAAAGAGTTATTCGCAAAAGAACTTAACCAAAGAACCAGTAACCAACAAAGATCGCCGCAATAATACCTGCCAGATCAGCTGTTAAACCGCAGGCAATAGCATGACGGGTATGACGAATACCTACCGAACCAAAATAAACCGCCAGCACATAAAAGGTGGTTTCAGTAGAGCCCTGAATAACTGATGCCAGATACGCTGGGAATGAATCTACACCATGGCTATCCATTGTTTCCAGCATCATCGCCCGTGCGCCGGAACCGGAGAACGGTTTCATAATGGCGGTGGGCAGGGCATCGGCAAAGCGAGTATCAAAACCTAAAAAGCCGATACCTTCCCTTAGTAACCAGATAAACCCTTCCAGAGCACCACTGGCTCTTAACACGCCTATCGCCACCAGCATCGCTAGAAGATAGGGGATAATTTTTACCGCAACATCAAACCCCTGCTTAGCGCCTTCAATAAAGGTTTCGTAGATATTGATGCCTTTATAGTGGGCCATACTGAGGAAACCGATAATGGCGGAGAAGATCAGTAGGTTACCCACCAGTGAAGACTGTCTTTGCAGTTCATCCATGGTTAGGGTGGTGAAGTAGCCGATAAACGCTAGTAATAGTGCAACAAACCCACCGATATAGAGCATAGTGACCCGTTCCCATAAACGGATCTTCTGCACAAAGCTGACCGCCAGTAATCCAGCCAATGTAGAACAGCAGGTAGCGATCAAAATCGGGATAAATACCGAGGTAGGGTCGCTGGCTCCTTGTTGTGCCCGGTAAAGGAAAACTGTGATGGGAAACAGGGTAACCGAAGAGGTATTCAGAACCAGAAACAGAATCTGGGCATTACTCGCAGTATCTTTCTGCGGGTTAAGGCTCTGCAGATCCTGCATCGCTTTTAAACCCAGCGGAGTTGCTGCGTTATCCAGCCCCAACATATTGGCAGATAGGTTCATGGTCATGGAACCCATGGCCGGGTGGCCTTTAGGGACTTCCGGCATTAGTCGGGTGAATAAAGGGCTAATTGCCGTGGCAAACTTATCCACAAGGCCTGAGTTTTCGGCTAGCTTCATCATGCCCAGCCAGAATGCCAGTGTGCCGATCAGACCAATCGCTAGCTCAACCGAAAGCTTAGACATATCAAAGGTGGACTGAACCATGCGTTGGAAAACCGCAGAATCATCCAGCCAAAGCCATTGATAGAGGCCGCCAACAAAAGCGATAAGGAAAAAGGCGAGCCAGATACGGTGTAACATTTTTAGGGCGTCATTCAGAATCGGTAGCTATGTAATCTACCTTATCATTCTTTAAATTAAACGTTAAAGAACTCAATTTTGGAGATGAGCTTGGGCAGCTAGGGGGTCTAAAGCACTGTATTTTTTACTTCTAAGGGTGAGAAGCTTACTACTTGAAATATAAGCTGAAATAAGAGAGTCTTGTCATCGCACTATAAAAAACGGTAGCTCTTTAGTCAGGGGAAGCTAGATCATGTGTGTAGGGAAATACGATTGCTGCTTTATGTTACCGATGGCTTTTGTTGGATCGGTTTATTAACTATGAGCTTATAGCTGAAATACGTATATCATGGATGGTAAATCTCAACTCCTTTTAGTAAATGGTAATGCGGAACAGGCATCCGTATTGTCTGATTTCCTATCTGAAAATACTCCCTACGACATAGTCACAGCGACCAGTGGAGCATCTGCAGTTGTCTTGCTGAAAAAACTCCATATCGATTGTGTGGTAAGTGATATCTATCTAGAAGGAGTTGATGGTTGGCGTCTGGCCCGCATGGTCCGTTCAGGCGTATTTAACTGTGAAGCAGATATCCCTTTCCTATTGGTTTCCTCAACTTGGTGCAAACGTATAGCCGAGAAAACCGCTCGGGAGTTTGATATTGACCATCTTCTTCCCTTTGAACAGTACACCCGGCTCAAGGATATCCTCAGTGAGTCAGTACAAACACACAGAGAACAAAGGCTTGATCGGGTTCTGGCCATTGAGGACACAGAAGAAACTGCGCATCTGGTCCAACGTATTCTGAAACAGCGATTTGAGGTAGATCTCGCTCCTGAGGGAGAGACAGGCCTTGCGCTCTGGCGTGAGAAAAAGCATTCGATCGTTTTATTGGATGTAATGCTTCCAGGTATTTCCGGGCCTGAGATAATGGATCAGATACTTGCCGAAAAGCCTGATCAGACCATCGTGATTATGACCGCTCATGGTTCCATGGACTTAGCTGAAGAGCTGGTTATGAAAGGAGCCTCTGATTTTATAAGTAAGCCATTTCAGGCAAATCAGCTACGCAAGGTCTGTGAAATAGCGGCGCACCGTGAAGATTTCATGATCTCTAACCAACAGTTTGCCGAAACAGTTAACAGTCTTGAGGAGAGTCAGGCGTCTCTGATCAAACAGGCACAAGAGCATAAGGATATTCTGGACAACCTCACCTCTTCTATAGTCGAGTTAGATGCTGATGGACGGATTGTGTTCGTCAACAGTACCTGGATACAGATGACCGGCTGGAAAGAACAGAAATCTATGGGGCGTTTGTTTACCGATGTCGTATACGTAGATCCTTACAGTTCGACCTTAGAGATCAGTAACGCGATTTCCAGGGTGGCCAATGATACCAGCGCCAGATTTCGTTTGCAGTTTAAGCTCAAAGACCGATTTGGAGAGGCGATCTGGGTAGAGGCCCGCCTAACCGGAAGGCAGAGCGGGAATCACCCGGTCTCTGTGTTTATCTCGGTGGATGATATTTCCGCCAGACGTCATGCGGAGCAAAAGCTGGAACATATTGCCATGCATGACACGCTCACCGGTCTGCATAATCGATATTTCTTTGATAATGAACTGATTCGCATTGCGGCTTTGGCAAAACATAATCAGCTACAACATGCTTTGTTGTATGTCGACCTGAATCATTTTAAAGCGATTAACGATACCCAAGGGCACCATCAGGGTGATGCGGTACTGCGTAGGGTAGCTGAGCAGCTTCAAGGGCGAACTCAGGAAACTGAAAGTTTGTTCCGTTTGGGCGGGGACGAGTTTGCTCTGTTCCTGGCGGATATTGATGCTGAAGGTGCTAGGTTAGCGGCCAAATCGATTTGTGAGCTGATCGAGCAAGAGAGATACGGAACAGAACAGCAAACCTTTAAGGTGAGTTGTTGTGTTGGTATCAGCATGATTGATGGTTCCCTTGAGAAACCTCAGGATTACCTGCAAAGAGCGGATATCGCTTTATATGTGGCGAAGGGATATGGTCCTGGCGGTGTGCACATGCATACGGATCAGGATCAAGAGAGTGACAATGTTCGTTTGAGTATGCAGTGGTTGCATATGGTTAGGCATGAGATCGAGCAAGATAACCTTGTGCTGCACTTCCAACCGGTTTATCACATCCCTAGCGCAAAAGTTGCTTATTATGAGGTGCTGGTACGCCTGATGATTGACGGGCGTTTGGTCTATCCTGGAGAGTTTATACCTGCGCTTGAACGGTTCCACGAGGTCTCATTATTGGACCTGCATGTGGTTGCCAAATCGATTAGTGTGCTCGCGAAACACCCAGGCCTGAAAAAGCTTGCGATTAACCTGTCTGCTCAAGCCTTTCATAATGAACAACTTGTGCCTTTGATTGAGCGGAAACTGAACGAATATGATGTTTCGCCAAGCAAGATTATTTTTGAGCTGACAGAGAGTGCTAGCCTTTCCAATCTTTCAGCAACCCAATCAATGGTTAAGACTCTGGCCAATATGGGATGTTCCTTTTCTATAGATGATTTTGGTACAGGGTTTAGTACTTTTTCATACCTTAAGTCGTTACCCGCAGATACGGTCAAAATTGATGGATCATTCGTCAAGGAAATGAAGAACAGCGAAAACGACCGTGCTCTGGTTCGTTCTATCCGCGACGTGGCGTCCACCCTGGGTAAGCTGTCTGTAGCTGAATTCGTTGAAGACCAGGTCACGCTGGATCTGCTTAAAGAGTTTAAGGTTGAGTATGCCCAGGGCTATTTTCTTGGCAAGCCTCAACCAATAGAGTACTTGGACCTAAATGATTAAGCTTGCGGGTCATTGATCAAACCTGTAGCTCAGTTGCAGCCAGACACTTCGACCTTCCAATGGGTAGTCATCAGGGATAACGCCATTACTTGGTTCGTAGGCATCTTCGTCAAACAGGTTCAGAGCACTGAGTGTTATATCAAGATTTGGCGCGATCTCTTCTCGTCTTAGAGATAGGTTGACCAGGGTATAATCATCAATT
>NZ_JAAEQH010000307.1 GCF_024231755.1 Neptuniibacter sp. | reverse complement strand
GATCTGTATCTCTGCCATTTTCTCTTAGATCAGTCAGAGGAAGAGCATCCACAAAATCCGGACTTCTTCCTGGTTGATTTACACCGTGCACAAATCCGTAGCCAAGTACCTGAACGTTGGTTGGTAAAAGATGTGGCTAGTATCTATTTTTCGGCGATGGATATTGGCCTGACGCAACGGGATGTGTTCCGTTTTATTAAGGCCTACACCGGCTTGTCACTTCGAGAAGCTTTGCAGCAGAAGCAGGATTTTTGGCAAAAAGTACAGGCTCGGGCGCGTCAGCTTTATATCAGGGACTGGAAGCGTGAACCAAATGACTTGTTCGCAAAGCAGCAATAATGCTTTCTATCGCTGAAGACTAAGCAGGCTTCAAGGGTATTCTTCTCGGGATATCCAGAATGCTGTTCTCCAGCTCATTAGGCTGTTTGCCACCTAAAAAACACCTATAGAAGCCGCAGATTGGGATTTGGTTGCACCAAATAGGCCTGCCAGAGGAGTCTGTCATTTTTGATTATTCTCAGGGCTGCACTTCATCTTGTCAGCTATGTTAGAATGGCTACTTTCCTTGAATACCGCTCGGTATTCCGCATGATTAACCATTGTAGATTCCATAAATGAGTAACTCTGATCAGATTCAGCGAATCCTGTTTGATGAACTGGATATTCGTGGTGTTGTTAGCGGTCTGGAACAGACCTGTAGTGACTGTTTTGCAAACCATGATTACCCGCCTGCTATTCAGCAGGTATTGGGAGAGATGCTAGCGGCTGTTTGCCTGTTAAGTTCCAATCTGAAGTTTGAAGGGCGCCTGATCCTCCAGGCTCAGGGGCAGGGTGATGTTCGTCTGTTGATGGCGGAATGTACCCATAATCATGATCTACGTGCGATTGCTCGTTTTGATGGTGATATTAAAGACGATGCTAACTTCATTGATCTGTTGCCTCAGGGGCAGGTAGTGATTACTGTTGAGCCGGAAAAAGGGCAGCGCTATCAGGGTGTTGTACCGCTGGTGGGAGATAACCTGGCCGCTTGCCTGGAAAACTACTTTGTTAGTTCTGAGCAGTTGCCTACGCAAGTACATCTGGCTTCAGACGGTGAAAAAGCGGCAGGAATGTTACTTCAGGTTTTGCCAGCCGAAGGTACCGGTGAAGAGGATTGGGAGCGGATCAGTCATCTGGCATCAACACTAAAAAGTGAAGAGCTGCTGACGTTAGATAATGAAACACTGCTCTATCGCCTATTTCATGAAGAGCAGTGCCGCTTGTATGAAGCTGATGACGTTCGTTTTAAATGCACTTGTTCGCGTGAACGAAGCGCTGCTTCACTGAAAATGATGGATAAGCAGGAACTGGTTGGTGTGATTGAAGAGCGGGGGCAGATCGACGTGAACTGTCAGTTCTGTAATGCCCACTATCAGTTCGATCTGGCTGATATTGAAGCCCTTTTTGTTGAGGGTGGAGCCGCTTCAGGTTCTGATCAAATACATTAAATTGTATTAATTGATTAAATTTGAGTCAGGTCAAATGCGAATTGCTTTCAATAATGGCGCAACGAGCAATTTTTGTGCATAATACGCGCCTCATAATTATGACAAACACGCCTTATAGGTAACGTTATTGGCGCCTATGCCAAGGGAACCCAGTAATGACCAAAGATTCTACTAATATTGCGCACCAAAATTTAAGCCCGGCTCAGCTGGTTGAGAAAGCTGTAGCTAACAGCGAAGGTATTCTTGCTGATTCTGGTGCTCTGGTTGTAACTACAGGTAAGCGCACAGGTCGTTCACCGATGGATCGTTTCATCGTGGATGAGCCAAGCACTTCTGATTCTATCGATTGGGGCAACATCAACCGCCCATTCGATGCTGACAAATTTGACGCGCTGTGGACTCGTGTAGAAGAGTTCGTAGCTGACAAAGAACACTATGTGGCGAATGTTCACGTAGGTTCTGATCCTAATCATTATCTTGCTGTTAAGATGACTACTCAGACTGCATGGCAGAACCTGTTTGGTCAGAACCTGTTCATTCGCCCAGCGGAATACAACCCGAAGGCTAAAGAAGAGTGGCAGATCCTGAACGTTGCCGGTTTCGAATGTGAGCCTGAGCGTGACGGTACGAACAGCGATGGCTGCGTAATCATCAACTTCGCTAAACGTAAAGTACTGCTGGCTGGCATGCGTTACGCTGGTGAGATGAAGAAAGCGATGTTCTCTGTACAGAACTTCCTGCTGCCTGAGAAAGATGTACTGCCAATGCACTGCTCTGCAAACGTTGGTGATGACAACAGCACAACTTTGTTCTTCGGTCTGTCTGGCACAGGTAAAACAACGCTGTCTGCTGATCCTTCTCGTTACCTGATTGGTGATGATGAGCACGGTTGGGGCAAAGGTGTGGTATTTAACCTGGAAGGTGGTTGCTACGCTAAAACTATCAACCTGAGTCAGAAGAACGAACCAATCATCTGGGACGCTATCCGCTTTGGTGCGATCGTAGAGAACGTTGCTCTGAACGATGCGCGTACTGCTGATTACGATGATACTTCCCTGACTGAAAACGGTCGTTGTGCATACCCGCTGCAGCATGTTGAAAAACGTACTGTATCGAACATGGGTGAAGAGCCAGATTCAATCGTATTCCTGACTTGTGACCTGACAGGCGTACTGCCTCCAGTGTCTATCCTTACTAAAGAAGCGGCTGCGTACCACTTCCTGTCTGGCTACACTGCACTGGTTGGTTCTACAGAGATGGGCTCCGGTGGTGGCATCAAGTCTACGTTCTCTACTTGCTTCGGTGCTCCGTTCTTCCCACGTCCAGCACGTGTTTACGCAGAGCTACTGATGAAGCGTATCGAAGAGTTCGGTTCTAAAGTTTACCTGGTTAACACTGGTTGGACTGGTGGTGCTTACGGTACTGGTGAACGTTTCAGCATTCCAACAACACGTGGCATCATCTCTGCAATCCAGAATGGTTCCCTTAACGGTGTTGAAACTCAGAAGCTGGAAGGTTTGAACCTGGAAGTTCCTGTTGCTGTAGACGGTGTTGAAACTCGCCTGTTGAATCCTCGCGATACTTGGGCTGATAAGTCCGGTTACGATGCTACTGCAAATGACCTGATCGGTCAGTTCGTAGAGAACTTCAAGAAATTTGAAGGTGTTTCTGAAGAGATCATTGCTGCGGGTCCTAAGCTGTAATAAAGCTTGCCTGAAGTTATCTAATAAAGCCGCATAGAAATATGCGGCTTTTTTGTTTTATATCATTCCTTTCTTTCCCTCATTTCTGTATTACTGAACCTGAACTGTTGGTTGGTTTCCCCGCTTAATTCTCTTAAGTCGTTATTTTATGGGAGCTGCCGAGCTTCAATGGGGCGTGTTACCCTCAGGTCGACTGCTTGTTTCAACTGGCTGTTCTGGCTTGACCAAACTATTTACTTTACGGTTTAGGATGAATCAGTGGTTAATGACGTGTTTGGCAGTACAAAAGTGGCCCAAGAAAGTCTTAGTGCTCTGCTCTCCAGATTGCCTTGTATCCTGTATCAGTGCTTAAACGATATGCACTGGACCATGACGTATCTTAGTGATGGTTGTAGAAAT
Source organism: Neptuniibacter sp. (assembly GCF_024231755.1). Classification (GTDB taxonomy): domain Bacteria; phylum Pseudomonadota; class Gammaproteobacteria; order Pseudomonadales; family Balneatricaceae; genus Neptuniibacter. The sequence continues at coordinate 9,483 of NZ_JAAEQH010000307.1, read as the reverse complement.
CTGACCGGGTATACAGCTGAGGCTCTTCTTCACAATCAGCAACTCTCATTTAATGATCTTATTCATCCTGATGATCGCGAGTGGACCTTTGCTGCGGTTGAGCGGGCATTGGCGCAAAAGAAAGCTTTTACCCATCAATACCGGATTATCACTGCCAGTGGTGAAGAGAAGTGGGTCTGGGAGCAAGGTGTTGGTGTTTGGGATGAATCTGGGCAGTTGCAGTATCTGGAAGGTTTTATTACTGATGTTACTGAGCAGAAGCATGAGCGCGATGCTCTAAAAAACTCGTTGGGAGAACGGGATAAGGAATTGCTGCTGAATGTCACCTTGCTTAACGAATATCGTAAAGCGGTAGATGAGGGGGCGATTGTATCCAAGACTGATAGTCAGGGTGTTATTACTTATGCCAACAAGCTGTTTTGTGATATTTCCGGCTACACGTTAAATGAGCTCATAGGTCGTAAACACAGTCTTTTACGCCATAGTGATATGCCTACTGAACTGTTTACTCAGATGTGGCAGACAATCACTTCAAAACAAGTCTGGAAAGGTGTGATTAAAAATCGTAATAAGCAGGGGGAAGCTTACTATGTTCAATCCACTATAGTGCCTATTCTTAAGCCGGATGGTTCCATCTATGAATTTATGTCTATTAGGCACGATATTACCGATCTCATTCGTCAGACCCGGCAAATCCAAAGGCAAACCACTGACCATCTGACTCAGTTGCCGAACAGGCAGAAACTGATTGAAGATTTGCAAACCGATAAGGTCTGGAAACTGGCCGTATTTAATATCGAGCGTTTTAGCGAGGTAAATGAATACTACGGTTTAGATGTGGGTGATGCTTTATTGCAGAAAACAGCTGATCTGATGTCGAAGTTTGGGCATCAGCTCCGCCTGAAGCTATATAAGTTGTCTGGGGATGAGTTTGCTTTCCTTTGTGATGAGCGGATGGACAGTGAAGATTTCATCTCTTCATGTCGAAAGGCGTTAGACATGCTGGAGACAACTAACATTGAAGTTGATGGAAACAGCTTCAATCTTAGTATGGTGGTGGGCATATCTGAGCAGCGTAACTATTACATAAACGCTGAAATAGCGATGAATCACGCTAGAAATAATCATAAGCGTTTGGTTTGTTTTGATAATCAGGTCGAAATTAAGGATCAACTGGAAAAAAATGTGTGCTGGACCCGGGTCTTGAAAGCAGCACTGCGTGATGAACGGTTGGTTGTTTATGCGCAACCGGTTATTTCAAACAAGGGTGAGGAGCAGTTCAAAAAGTATGAATGTCTAGTACGTCTGATCAATGAGTCAGGTGAGGTGGTGATGCCGGGGGCTTTTCTTGAAGTAGCGAAAAAGTCACGCCTTTACACAGAGATTACGCGTAGAGTTATCAATCAGGCTTTCGAATTCTTTGCCGACAGACCCAGAGATATTTTCTCTATTAATTTGACCCTTGAAGACATTCTCGATAGCAGTGTAATGCAACTGTTACAGGATAAAGTAGAGCATAACCACATGGGCGGCCGTTTAATTCTGGAGATTGTGGAGAGTGAAGGGATTGAGAACTACGAACAGGTCAGTCGTTTTATTGCCATGATGCAGAAGTTAGGGTGTAAGGTAGCGATAGATGATTTTGGTACCGGTTACTCAAACTTTGATTATCTGATGCGCCTGAATGTGGATATCATCAAAATAGATGGCTCTATTATTCGTAATGTAGATCAGGATCGAAATGCCCAGGTTGTCGCGGATCTTGTGGTTAATTTTGCTCAGCGTTTGGGGATAAAAACTGTGGCTGAGTTTGTTCACTCAGAGGCGGTGTATAAAAAAGTTGTAGATATGCATATTGATTACTCACAAGGCTACTATCTGGCTGAGCCTGTCCCTTTGTCAGAGATCTGATTTAATCTGGTTTGTTTCTATTCGCTACATATTGCTCACTATATCCCGCTTATACTCCCCGCTAACGTGTTGAAAGATTAAGTGTTTTTAAATACTGATGCAGTAAACAAAAAAACAGTTGAACTAAATCCAGATACCGGGCTCAGAGTAGAAACATTACATTTGTGATGCTTTAAATGAAAAAATCATCATGGGCCTTAAGCCTGCGAGATGATCTAAGGAGATAGTTCTATGAGCGCGACTAAAAAACAACTACTTTTGCTTCTGCAGCTCTGGCTGTAGCTTTCAGTGCTTCTGCAATGGCGGCTGATGCCCCAGCAGGCAGTCACGGTGCTTCTATTGGCGCCGGTGATAAGGTTCATTGCTACGGGGTGCACTCCTGTAAAGGTAACTCAGATTGCAAAACTGCTGAACACAGCTGTAAAGGTCAAAATGTGTGTGGTGGTCATGGTTTCAAAGCACTATCAGCGAAAGAGTGCCTGGACAAAGGCGGTGTAATCTCTGATATCACTTCTAAGTAACTATCAAATTAGTTAAGAGGTGACGAAGATGACCTTTAGTTTTGGGCTTGGTTTACGTACCCAGCATTATCATGATTTTCTGGAAAAACCGCAGCCAGTTGATTGGCTAGAGGTCATCTCTGATAACTATATGGTCAATGGCGGTAAGCCGCTGGTCATGTTAGACAAAATCCGGGCTGATTACCCCATGGTCATGCATGGAGTCTCGATGTCGATAGGTTCTGTGAATGGCGTAGACCTGGAGTATTTGCGTAAGTTAAAACAGTTGGAGCAACGTATCCAGCCGATGTGGGTGTCAGATCATCTATGCTGGACTGGAGTCCATGGGCGCAACTTACACGATTTACTTCCTCTTCCATTTTCTGCAGAAGCATTGTGCGTTGTGAAGCGAAATGTGGAGCAGGTGCAGGAATATCTGCAGCGACCTCTGGTGCTGGAGAATGTTTCCAGTTATGTGGAGTTTAAAGAATCAGAAATGACCGAATGGGAATTTCTGACGGAAGTTTGTCAGGCAACGGGGTGTCGATTGTTGCTTGATATCAACAATATCTATGTCAGTGCATTTAATCACGGGTTTGATGCAACTGAATTTATTCAAGGAGTACCTGTCGAGAGCGTCCAACAGTTTCATCTGGCGGGGCATCAAAATAACGGTGATCACATAATCGACACGCACGATCATCCTGTTTGTAGTGATGTTTGGTCATTGTACAGAGAGGCTTTAAACCGTTTTGGCTTTGTGCCAACAATGATCGAACGTGATGATAACATCCCTGAACTTGAAGAGTTGCTTGCAGAATTGGGCCAGGCACGGACGATTGCTGACGAGGTTTTAACTCAGAGGGTCGCGGTATGAACCTTGCTGAATTACAAGCTGATTTCCAAGGTTTAGTGCTTGATAGGGAATGCCAAGGTGCCGAATGGATTTCTGGCTCAAAGCGTGGGATAACGTCAAAACGGCGTTTGGAAATCTACCATAATGCATACCGCATACGCCTAATAGGGGTTTTGCGCGATACTTTTGAGCATACGGCGTCTTACATTGGTGATGATTGGTTTGATCGATTGGCCGGCTCTTATGTAGAAGCTAATACGTCTCAGCACAGCAATATAGGTCTTTATGGTCAGGGGTTTCCAGAGCATCTTTCTGAGATGCTTGAGCACGACCAAGAAGTAGCAGAGTTAGCGCATCTTGACTGGACCTTAAGGCGAGCTTTTGATGGTCCGGATGCTGATGTTTTGACACGTGAAGTGCTTGAAAAGCTTGCTGCTAGCGGTGTTAGTGTCGAAAAGTTTTCACCAGTGCCGACACTTAAGTTGTGTTCACAGCGATATAACACATTGGATATTTGGCATGCGATCAATCAGGACGAAGTACCACCTGAAGTGGTTACCTTAGATGAGCCTGTGCATCTATTAACATGGAGAAAGGGTCACTCTCCTCACTTTAGAAGTGTCTCGGTAATCGAATATGCTGCGTTGAATTATCTTTGCGGGGGCTGTGACCTTGAAGCTATCGGTGAGGGGCTGAATGCAGACTTCCCAGACGCAGATATCGTCAATGAATTTGGCTTGATGATTGCGCGTTGGTTGGATGATGAGATTTTAACGGTTTATAACGACTAGCTTCTGATGTTCTACCCCATTAAAACGCGGTTAATTTTTCGGCATGTTAATGGGATAGTCTGGCCGCTCAAAACTGCTATTCAGTGTTACTTAAAGCGCAGCTTTATGTCCGCATTGTTAAGATATTCTGCTTCCTGCTCTAAATCAGCATGGGTCAGAGGATGATGATCCAACCAGCCTTCAGGAAATTCCATCTGTAACTTTTTGCCATCGATACTAAAAGTAATCGCGGGCAGGCGATCTTTAGAGCGGCTGCGGTGCAGGACTATAGCTAGCCTCAGGAGTACACATAAGCGTCGATAAGGTTCCTGCAGGCGTTTCGGCAGTGCTTTGAACTCATCTTTAGGGAATTTGCGGCGGTGTCCACGAACCAAAACAGCCAGTTGCTGTTGTTCGCGCGTGGTGAAACCGGGTAGATCAGAGTGGGTTAGCAGGTAGGCACTATGCTTATGGAACTGGCTATGGGCAATCGTTAAACCAATCTCATGGGTACGAGCCGCCCAACTCAGCATGTCGTAATGTTTCCGGGATAATTGCCAGCTTTCTTTGACCTGAGCCCAGGCAAGTAGAGCAGTTTGTTCAACTCGTTCAGCTTGCTCATTATCAACGTGATAGCGTTGCATAATAGCGTTGATAGTCCGGTCACGGACATCTTCATGGCGTAGGCGGCCTGCCATATCGTAAAGCACGCCTTCACGTAGCGCTCCTTCAGAAACACTCAGTTCTTTGAGGCCCAGAGCTTCAAAAATGGCGCAAAGAATGGCTACTCCGGCAGGGATCACTTTCTTTCGTTCGGGTTTGATGCCGTCGATATTGATCTCTTCGTAGTGATCAAAACCCAGTACCCTGGCTTTCAGCAACTCCAGGGCCTCTGCAGTGATTTTGTCTTTGGCGAAGCCACAGCTGACACAGGCATTACGGATCGCTTTCACAGTGCCCGACGAGCCAACAGCATTGTTCCAGCCCAGCTCTTTGTAGCGGTAGATGATAGTTTGCAGTTCAAGCAGGGCGGCTGTGTAGGCCAGCTGGAAGTTGCGCTGGTTGATGCTGCCGTCGCTAAAGAAGCGTTTCGTAAAGCTAACGCAGCCCATATGCAGGCTTTCCATCTCACGGGGTTCAAAGCGTTCGCCGATAATAAACTCGGTACTGCCACCCCCGATATCCAGAACTAGCCTGGAACCGAGATCGTCAGCCAGGGTATGGGATACGCCAAGGTAGATCAGTCGTGCTTCCTCGCGCCCAGCGATAATCTCAATCGGTGTGCCGAGAATTGCCTCGGCCTCGTCGATAAAGTCACTGCTGTTCTTGGCTTCACGTAGGGCATTAGTGCCTACAATGCGGACAGAGTCTCTAGGAAGGTCTTTTACGCGTTGTGCAAACCGGCTTAGGCAGTCGAGACCACGCTGTTTTGCTTCATCTGTGAGGTAGCGTTTTTTGTTTATACCTGCCGCTAGTTGCACCTTGTCTGACATGACATCAACGGTACGAAGTTCTCCCTGATCAAGCTGGGCTATAACGATGTGGAAACTATTTGAGCCAAGGTCAATGGCGGCAAGTAGTTCATCATTATTATCGCTGGCAGAAACCTGCTCTGTCATGTGTGGCTTACCTCATATACGGCAGTAATATCCAGAACGCTCGCTAGAGTACCAAAACTACTATCACTCTGCAGTTGCTTTTATTGGCTATATTTTACGGTGTTGATTCAGATTTGTTGAACTGATGGTTTAAGTATATAGCCAATTAATTGAGATAAATGCAGGGTTTTTGTTCTTAATCCAGTTACACAAGAGAGGTCCGGGGTGTTATCATCGGCGGTCTTACGAAAAAATAATGGGCGCAGCGGAGAAAAGTTTCCCATGAGCGAAAACATTGTAAATGTTACTGATGCTTCCTTCGAGGAAGACGTACTCAAAGCGGAAGGTGCAGTTCTGGTTGATTACTGGGCTGAATGGTGTGGTCCTTGTAAAATGATCGCTCCAGTACTTGAAGAGATCGCTAAAGAGTATGGTGATCAGCTGAAAATCTGTAAGTTGAATATCGACGAGAATAGCGAAACACCACCAAAATTTGGTATTCGTGGTATCCCGACATTGATGCTGTTTAAAGGCGGCAATGTTGAAGCTACGAAAGTAGGCGCATTGTCCAAGTCACAGCTTGCTGCTTTTATCGAAGCGAATCTGTAACTTGTACCTGTGGGGAAGTGTGGTGTGGCTAAAACATTGCACTTTCTTACCTTTTACCTATAGACACAAGGGTTTCTTCCTTTTATAGTGTCGTCAGTCTGGCCCTTCCGCTAAAGCTATATCCTTTCATTTATTAGCGTTGATGTGTTGGCCAATAATTCGAATATCTCCCTAAACTCCATCCAAATTAGCCCAGTGCTTATTTCCTTCAAACTATGAATCTTACCGAATTAAAAACAAAAAGCGTTCCTGAATTACTTGAAATCGCCAAAGGCATGGGCATGGATAATCTTGCTCGTTCCCGTAAACAGGACGTGATTTTTGCAATCCTGAAGCGCCACGCCAAAAGTGGTGAAGATATTTACGGCAATGGTGTACTTGAGATCCTGCAGGATGGCTTCGGCTTCTTGCGTTCAGCGGATTCCTCATACCTGGCTGGCCCGGATGATATCTATGTATCACCTAGCCAGATTCGCCGTTTCAACCTGCGTACTGGTGATACCATTGCAGGTAAGATTCGACCGCCTAAAGATGGAGAGCGTTATTTCGCGCTGCTGAAAGTTAACGAGATTAACTACGACAAGCCGGATAATGCCAAGAACAAGATTCTTTTCGAAAACCTGACTCCACTGTTTGCGCAGGATCGTCTGCGTATGGAACTGGGTAACGGTAGTACAGAAGATCTGACAGCACGTGTTATCGATCTGGTCTGCCCAATGGGTAAAGGCCAGCGTGCCCTGGTGGTATCGCCACCAAAAGCTGGTAAAACACTGATGCTGCAGAATATTGCAAACAGCATTACACGTAACAACCCAGAAACGCACCTGATCGTACTATTGATCGATGAGCGTCCAGAGGAAGTTACTGAGATGCAGCGTACCGTTCGCGGCGAAGTAGTTGCATCAACCTTCGATGAGCCGCCATCACGTCACGTTCAGGTGGCTGAGATGGTTATCGAGAAAGCTAAGCGTCTGACTGAGCATAAGAAAGATGTTGTTATCCTGCTGGACTCTATTACCCGTCTGGCACGTGCGTATAACACAGTTATTCCATCATCCGGTAAAGTACTAACCGGTGGTGTTGATGCTCATGCTCTGGAGCGTCCAAAGCGTTTCTTTGGTGCTGCACGTAATATCGAAGAAGGTGGCAGCCTGACAATCATCGCAACTGCGCTGGTTGATACTGGCTCCAAGATGGATGAAGTTATCTTTGAGGAGTTCAAAGGTACGGGTAACTCTGAGGTTCATCTGGATCGTAAGGTTGCTGAGAAACGCGTCTTCCCAGCGATTAATATCCGCCGTTCCGGTACTCGTCGTGAAGATCTGCTGACTTCTGAAGAAGAGCTGCAGCGCATGTGGATTCTGCGTAAGCTGCTTGATCCAATGGAAGATACTGCAGCGACTGAGTTTGTGATCGACAAACTGAAAGACTTTAAGACAAACGATGAATTCTTCCTGTCGATGAAACGGAAGTAATTTAGTTTGCGTATAAAAGGGGTAAGCATCTGCTTGCCCTTTTTTATATCTACTAGGTTTGACTATGGCGACACCAAAATATAAAGATTTACGTGACTTTATCCGTATGCTGGAAGAGCGCGGAGAACTTAAGCGGATTAAGCAGGAAATTGATCCTAATCTGGAAATGACCGAGATTAGTGATCGCACCCTGAAAGCAGGTGGTCCCGCTCTGCTGTTTGAAAACCCTAAAGGCTACGATTATCCCGTATTGGCAAACCTGTTTGGTACACCTGCGCGTGTAGCTATGGGTATGGGGGAGGAGTCTGTAGAAGCATTGCGCGAAGTTGGAAAACTCCTATCTCAGCTGAAAGAGCCTGAACCTCCTAAGGGTATGAAAGATGCCTGGGAGAAGCTTCCGATCTTTAAACAGGTTCTGAATATGGGGCCTAAAGTTGTTAAGTCTGCCGATTGCCAGAAGCATGTGATCGAAGGTGATGATGTAGATCTTAATACGCTACCAATCCAGACCTGCTGGCCCGGTGATGCTGGTCCATTGGTAACCTGGCCTTTGGTTATTACCCGCGGTCCGAATAAGGAACGTCAGAATCTGGGGATCTACCGTCAGCAGTTGATCGGTCGTAATAAACTGATTATGCGTTGGTTAGCTCACCGAGGTGGTGCATTGGATTTCCGTGAGTGGAAAGAGAAGCACCCAGGGGAGAAGTTTCCGGTTGCTGTGGCGCTAGGTGCCGATCCGGCCACTATTCTAGGTGCTGTTACTCCGGTGCCTGATACTCTGTCTGAATATGCGTTTGCTGGATTATTGCGCGGCGGCAAAACCGAAGTTACTCAATGTATCGGTAGTGATCTGCAGGTGCCTGCGAGTGCTGAGTTTATTTTGGAAGGTTATATCGACCCAGATGAAATGGCTGATGAAGGGCCATTTGGTGATCATACAGGTTACTACAATGAGGTAGATAGCTTCCCTGTCTTCACAGTAGAGCGCATCACCCACCGTAGTAAACCCATCTATCACAGCACGTACACAGGGCGTCCACCAGATGAGCCTGCCATTCTGGGAGTGGCTCTCAATGAGGTGTTCGTGCCTATTTTGCAGAAGCAGTTCCCTGAAATTGTAGATTTCTATCTGCCGCCGGAAGGTTGCTCCTACCGTATGGCGGTAGTGACCATGAAGAAGCAATACCCAGGTCATGCAAAGCGAATCATGCTGGGCGTTTGGTCATTCCTGCGACAGTTTATGTACACCAAGTTTGTGATTGTCTGCGATGATGATGTGAATGCCCGGGACTGGAATGATGTTATTTGGGCGTTAACGACCCGTATGGACCCTCAGCGCGATACAGTGATGATCGATAATACCCCAATCGACTATCTGGATTTTGCTTCCCCTGTATCTGGGCTAGGCTCCAAGATGGGCATGGACGCTACCAACAAATGGGAAGGTGAAACTGACCGTGAGTGGGGCGTGCCTATCGAGATGGATAAAGAGGTACAGAAACGGGTTGATGATATTTGGGATGATCTGGGTATTCTGGATTGAACCGGATTGAGATTGTTAACATAGGCCATACTATTACCGGTATGGCTGATGAGACGTTGCTGGAAACACTTCAACGTCTTGGCTACAAATTAAGAGTCAGCTGCCGAAATGGCGTATGTGAGATTTGTGAAGTTAAGCTGCTACAGGGCGAGATAAAACAGCGTTACCCCGAGAAGCATATAAAAATAGAAGCGAAGAGCGATGGGGAAACAGTGCTGGCT